>WGAL01000190.1 GCA_015494845.1 Melioribacteraceae bacterium | reverse complement strand
CGCTTATTCCTCGCAAAAACAATTGGTTTGCAATTATTCCCCTATTAATCAAAATATTAATTATTTTTCGCATCATAAATTTCAGATATGAAAATGCAAAAGCAGAAAAAATTATTATTCTATTTTATTTTAATTCTTATTCCGGTTTTATTTTTTGTTCTATTCGAGATTACTTTACGCGCACTTGATTACGGCTACAACACAGATGTGTTTACGGAAGTAAAACCTGGTTGGCTTGAAGTAAATCCGGACTTGGCGAGAAAGTATTTCCACAATGTAAAAAAAACGCCTTCGACCAACAAAGATGTCTTTAGAAAAGTAAAACCACAAAACGGCTTCCGTGTTTTTGTTTTGGGCGGAAGCAGCGGCGCCGGTTATCCTTACATTCCGCTGGCGGCATTTTCACGCTATTTGCGAACGCGCCTCGAACTCGCTTATCCAAGCAAAACAATCGAAGTCGTGAATATGAGTATGACCGCAATAAATTCTTATTCGTTGCGCGATATGACAGACGCGGTTCTCGAACAAAAACCGGATTTAATTTTAATTTACGCCGGACACAACGAATATTACGGCGCGCTTGGAGTCGGCTCAATGGAAAATTTGGGGACGTCCGTTCCGCTTGTGAATTTTGTTCTTTCGCTGGAAAAATTTAAAGTTTTTCAATTCACGCGGAATTTAATCCGCTCAATCGTCTCGTCTTTTGGTGGGAAAGAAAAACCTAAAACCGGCACGCTAATGTCCAGAATGGCGGAAAAGAAAAAAATTCCGTTCCGTTCCGAACTATACAAAAAAGGAATTGAGCAGTTCGAAGAAAATTTGTCTGCAATTTTAAGCAAAGCGAAAGAGGTAAACGTTCCGGTCATAATTTCCACGCTTGCTTGCAATTTGTTCGATATGCCGCCGTTTATTTCGGAGCAATACGAAAACTATCCTCCTGCGAAAAAAGTTTACGCGTCTGCGCATAAAATTTACAAAAACGGCGAACTCAAAAAAGCCGATTCGTTGTTTGTGTTGGCAAAAGATTTGGATATGTTGCGTTTCCGTGCGCCGAGTGAAATTAATCTTACAATAAAAAAACTTGCGAAAAAATTTAACTTTCCGCTTGCCGATTCTTATGCCGCATTAAAAAATGCAAGCAAGAACAAAATAATCGGCGACGATTTAATGACCGACCATTTGCATCCGACTTTACGCGGTTATCAGATAATCGGAAAAACTTTTTACGAAACTATGGCATCACACCATTTGTTGCCGAAGGGAAAACCGGCGATTTCATTTGGTTTTCAACATAAACTCACGCTGGCAAATTACAATTTTACCGCTCTCGATTCGGTTACCGGCGCAATTAAAATCAAACTGCTGAAAAACGATTGGCCTTTTATCAATCCCAAAAACAAATTGCCGTTGGAAAAATTATTCAAACCGAAAAATTACGTAGATTCGCTTGCGTGGAAATTTGCCCTCGGCGATATCGACTGGATTGATGCGCACACGAAATTGGCGGACTATTACTTCAATCGGAAACAATACGAAAAATATTACAAAACGATGCGAACGATTGTATCGCAATTTCCTATCGTTCCCCGCTTTTACGAAAACGCCGCGACCAAATTAATTTCGGTAAATAGACTGGACTATGCGAGAAAAATTTTAACGCGGCAAATGAAGATAATTCCGAATGCTTTTGCTACAAAGTGGCTCGGAATTATTTATCTGAAAATGGGTAATTCGAAACTCGCCGGAAAATATCTGAAACAAAGCATTGAATATTACAACCGCGACGCGCAAGTTTATTACAATCTTGCAGGCGCGTTAATCGGGACAAAAAATTACGTTGAAGCGTTAAGTTACGTAAACAAAGCGTTGCAAATTCAACCGAATTACAAGCAAGCGAAAAATTTGAAACTGCAATTGGAAAGCGTGGTAAAACGAATGAGAAAAAATTAGGTGAAAAGATGTTACATAAAATAATTGAAATAGCAAAAGAAGCCGGCGAAATTATTCGCGAAGGATTTCAGACGAATTTTGAAATTGAATACAAAGGAAGCGTTACAAATCTTGTTACGGAAATCGATAAAAAATCCGAGCGGCACATTATTGATTTTGTGAGAAAAGAATTTCCTTCCCATTCCATAATCGCCGAAGAAAGCGGGAACGATTTTCGTTCCTCGGAATACGCTTGGTTTATCGACCCGCTTGACGGTACAACAAATTTCGCGCACGGACTTCCGATTTTTTCTGTCTCAATTGGCGTCAGAAAAAACGACGAAACGATTTTCGGAGTTGTTTACGACATAATGCAAAATAAAATGTACGCCGCGGAATTCGGTAGCGGTTCTTATATGAATGAGAAAAAACTTGCGGTAAACTCAACGGATAAAATCGAGGAAGCGCTTTTGGTTACCGGATTTCCGTACGACATTGCGCGCAATCCCGATAATACGATTGAGCGGTTCGTTGCGTTTCTGAAAAAAGCGCGCGCGGTTCGTCGTCTCGGTTCTGCGGCTATTGATTTTTGCTACGTGGCTTCCGGCGTGTTTGCCGGATTTTGGGAAGCTAAACTAAGTCCGTGGGATTACGTGGCAGGCGATTTGATTGTTCGTGAAGCAGGCGGAATTGTTACGGATTTCGACGGAAAAAATTTAACGCCGAACAGCGTTCAAATTTTAGCAAGCAACGGAATTTTACACAAGCAAATGTTGGAAATCATTCAGGGAACGCGTTAGTATCGACTTTATGCTCAAAAAGAAGTTTTTCCTTAAACCAACTTTCAAAAAGTTTAAACTGGATTTTTAACAACAAAGAGAAAATATTGCTTCTTTTTGTAGCAAACGAAATTGTTCTTGAATCTCTGGTGATTTCAACATTCACGTTGCCGTTGTTAGCCGGGTAAATTGATAAGATAGTTCGCTTCATTTTTCGCTATTATATCCTTTTTTTCTATATTGTCGAATAATAATTGAATAAGTTTAGGTGTATTATGAAAAAAATTGTAATTTTTTTCCTATTATTCGCTGTAATAGAGACCTCTTTTCCGCAATCTCCCACAAAAAATTCCGATAAAAAAATAAAAATAGGCGTTGCGCTTGCCGGAGGCGGCGCGTTGGGATTTGCTCACATCGGCGCGTTAATGGTTATAGATTCGCTCGGTATTCCGATAGATTACGTTGCCGGAACAAGTATGGGCGGACTTGTAGGGGCGTTCGTTTCAATGGGATATTCGCCGGAAGAAATTGAAAAAATTGTTCTAAACGAAATCAATTGGACAAAAATTTTTAACGACGAACCTGACAGATACGATTTGCCCTTCATTGAAAAAGAGGTTTCTTCCAAGGAACAATTGGTTCTCAAACTTACAAACAATTACATTCCACAGCTACCTGAAGGATTTTTGGAAGGACAAAACATATTTTTAACTTTTCTGAAATATACCTATCCTTTTGAACCTGTTCGCGACTTTTCAAAATTGCCGATTCCGTTAAGGGT
>WGAL01000189.1 GCA_015494845.1 Melioribacteraceae bacterium | reverse complement strand
CATTTAAGCCAAACGCTTGGCGTTAAAGTAGATTTGGTAATGAGAAATTCTCTAAAACCAAATATTGGGAAAAGAATTTTATCTAAAAAAGTGACATTTCATTAAAGCAAAATAACCGGAAACCATACTAAAGAACTTCGTGCAAAAAGTATTTTTCCCATTAAGAATTTTGTGTAAAGCAATCACATCCTCTTTTATTCATAAAAAATTTCAATCGACCTAAAACCTTTTTCACTTCCTTTCGTCTATATTAATGTGAAAAGAAAATTTTTGGAGAAAAATAAATGAAGAGAACCTTAACAATTTTGTTGGCGCTATTTGTTTTCACCGACTTTTTTGCCCAAGCGAAAAGCGATTCTTTAGTGCTAACATTACAAAAAGCCATTTCAATTGCCTTAAATCAAAACTCATCATTAATTAAAAATAGAAATAATTTGCTTTCGAAAGAAGCCTCAGTTAAAAGCGCTTACGGCGATTTTTTGCCAAATCTTAACGCCTCGGCTTCTTGGCATTGGAACAAGATTAAAGACGAGGGCGGCGAGCAGTTGGATTATCTGGGCAATGTAATAGTTACACCGCCGAGCGAGGAAGATTCGAGAAATTACAGTCTTGGAATTAACGGAAGTTGGACGTTATTTAACGGATTGGCAAATTATTCGAATTTGCAAAAGACGAAAAAAGAATTGCAAGCGGCAAAACTCAGTTTGGAAAAACTTAAACAAGATATTGTTCTTCAGACGCAGACTTTGTTTTTTAACGTAATCAAAACGAAATACATAATGAGAGTGCGCGAGGAGAACGTTAAATACAACCGCAAATTTTTGGAAACAATCGAAGAGAAAAATAAACTCGGGAGCGCGCCTCTTACGGATTTATACAGCCAGCAAGTTCAACTTGGGAACGCGGAACTTGCATTAATTCAAGCCAAAAACGATTACGAAAACGCGAAAGCTCAACTCCTCGATTATCTCTCATTGGACGTAACGAAAAATTACAAATTCGAAAGCGAGTTGGAAAAGCGCGAGATTTCAACGAATATTGACGACTTAATGCAACCTATTGACGAAATGGTTCAATACGCTTTGCAAGCACGACCGGATTACAAAAGTCAATATCTCTTAACGGAAGCGGCAAAAGAAAATCTAACAATAGCGCAAAGCGGCTACTGGCCGAGATTAACCGGCAATTACGGTTTGAACACATCCGCCGCCGGAGTTAATAAATTGTTTAACAGAAAGACTTTTTCGGCAGGTTTGAATTTAAGTTTACCAATTTTCTCAAACTTCAATACGTCGGAACAAGTGCAATATGCGAAAGTTAGCGAGCTTAACGCAATGGAGGATTTACGCGCATACGAAAGAAAAATCAAGGTGGAAATCAAGCAAGCGTATGAAAATCTACTTGCCGCAAAAAAAGGTTTGGAAGTAAGCAGAAAAACAGTAAAAGCGGCGGAACAGACAAGAGAAGTCGTTACGGAAAAATATAAAATGGGCGCGGCTACAATAGTGGAAGCGTTAAAAGCCGATAAAGATTATCAGGACGCGCTGCGAAATCAGATTGAAGCGGCAAATCTTTTCCTCGTTCAGAAAGAAAATCTGCTTAACGCGCTCGGAAAATTGAATTACAAAGTTTATGAAAAGAAATAAAGGAGCAATCGATGAAATCCGCAAAAAACGGCAGTAAGAAAAAGAAAGTAATTTTCTTCTCAATCTTGGGCGTATTGATTTTATTGGTCGTCGTGATAATAGCGACAAAAAGCGGCGGCGAAAAAGTAATTAAAGTAAAAACCGAGAAAGTTACGCGCCGCGACATTACGCAAACGGTTTCGGCTACGGGTTCTATTAATCCGATAAACAGCGTGGTAATTACGCCGGAAGTTACGGGCGAAATCGTCGAGTTGCCGGTTCAGGAAGGCGACAAAGTAAAAAAGGGCGATTTACTGATTCGCATCAAGCCGGATATTTACATTGCGCAACGCAATCGCGCGCGCGCAAGTTTGGAAGCGGCTCGCGCAAATTTGGCGATTAGCAAGGCGAAGTTGGAACAAGTTAAAGCCGAATACGAACGCGTTAAAAAACTTTATGAGAAAAATCTGGCGAGCAAACAAGAACTTGAAATTGCAAAGGCGAATTATCTTTCGAGCGAGGGACAATACAAAGCGAAAATTTCCGCCGTAAAACAAGCGGAAGAATCGCTTGCGGAAAAGGAAGAAGATTTGGCGAAAACCGCAATTTATTCGCCGTTAACAGGAACGGTTAGCAAACTTAACGTCGAATTGGGCGAACGCGTTTTGGGAAGCGGTTTTACGCAAGGAACAAATTTGATGACGGTTTCCAATCTCAAAGATATGGAAGCGCTTGTGGAAGTTGACGAAAACGACGTCGTGCTCGTTTCCGAAGGCGACACGGCGAAAATCAACATTGACGCTTTCGGCGACGAAGAATTTTACGGCATAGTTTATCAAATCGGAAACTCGGCAAAACAAACAGGCGTTGGGACGCAAGACCAAGTGGTTAATTTTGAAATTAAAATCAAATTGCTTGGCAAAAACAAAAAGATAAAACCTGGAATGTCGTGCGACGCGGAAATCAGAACCGAAACGCATAACAATGTTTTGGCTATTCCGATTCAAGCGTTAACGGCAAGAATTCCCAAAAAAGACAATAAAAAATTCAAAGACAAAAAAGGCGGACGCAGACCGAATATGAAAAAGCCGAAAGATTTCAAAAAGAAAAAACCGCGCGAAGTTGTGTTCTTATATGATAACGGAACGGCGAAAATGCAATTCGTGAAAACAGGAATAAGCGACGACGATTATATTGAAATTACCGAAGGATTGAACGAAGGCGACGAAATTATAAGCGGACCATACAAAGCGGTTTCGCGAGAATTGGAAGACGGAAGCAAAGTAATCAAAGAAAACAAAGATAAATCCGACACGGAAGAAAAATGAATGAAAACATCATTAAAATAGAGCATATAGCCAAAGTTTACACGGTTGGAATTGAAAAGGTTTACGCGCTTCGCGACGTTTCTCTTGAAATTAATCGCAACGAATACGTTTCGATTATGGGACCGTCCGGTTCCGGGAAATCGACCTTAATGAATATTCTCGGATGTTTGGATACGCCGACAAGCGGATTGTATTTATTCGAAGGCGAGAACGTAAGCGACATGAACGACAATCAACTCGCGGAAATCAGAAACCGCAAAATCGGATTTGTTTTTCAAACGTTCAATTTGCTTCCGCGTTCTACGGCTTTGCACAACGTGGAATTGCCTTTGATTTACGCGGGCGTGCGCAAAGCCGAAAGACTTGAACGCGCAAAAATCGCTTTGGAAAAAGTCGGGCTCGGCGACAGAATGGAACACAAACCGAACGAACTTTCCGGCGGACAAAGGCAACGCGTGGCAATCGCTCGCGCGCTTGTTACAAATCCTTCCATTATTCTTGCCGACGAACCGACGGGAAACTTGGACAGCAAAACCGGAAACGAGATTATGAAATTGTTCAAGGAATTGCACGATAACGGAAACACAATAATTCTCGTAACGCACGAACAAGAAATTGCCGAGAACGCTAACAGAATTATTAAAATCCGCGACGGACTTATTGAAAGCGACACGGAATTGAAAAAGAGCAAATCTGAAACGGAGAACGTTAATGCGTAATTTGCTTTTCGAAATATGGGAAGGATTGTTGATTTCATACCGCGCGCTAAAAGAAAACAAGGTTCGCGCAATTTTAACGACGCTTGGAATCGTAATCGGAATTTGGGCTGTCGTTACAATGTCCACCGCGCTTAAAGGAATTGATTTGGCGTTCCAGCAAGGCGTTTCCTCGCTCGGAAGCGATAATCTTTACATTGACAAATGGGCTTGGTTCAACAACGAAGAGCCTTGGTGGAAATTGCGCAACAGAAAAAATCTGACTTACGACGAATACGAGAAATACAAGAAATTGGCTAAACTTCCAATCGCGATTGCGCCGAGCGTTTTTACGCGCAAAACTTTGGAATACGACGGCGCGCGAGTCGAAAGCGCATTTATTACCGCAACTACTTCGGAATATTTGCAAACGACTAATTTTACTTTTGCCGCAGGAAGATTTTTCAACGAGTTGGAATCGAAAGGCGGACGCAATACGGTCGCGCTCGGGTTCGAACTCGCCAAACAACTTTTTCCGCAAGGCGCGGATTACGCAATCGGTTCTATTGTGAGAATCGGCGGGAAGAAAATGAAAGTCGTCGGCGTTCTCGACAAACAAGGCAGTTGGGTTATGGGAGATTTTAATCCTGATAATCAAGCGTATATCCCGATAGAATTTCTTTTTAAGAATTTCAACAAACGCAGACGCAAAAGCATTACGATAAACGTTCGCGCGCCGAATTCGCAATCGGTGGAAGCGGTAAAAGAAGAAGCAATTGGAATTATGCGCAGAGTTCGCGGACTTGCTTACAACGAAAAAAACGATTTTTCAATCAATCAGCAGTCTGGTTTGTTAACGCAAATAAATGCGACTGTTAGCGTTATTCAAATCGCGGGATTTTTCATTACAGGACTTTCGTTATTTGTCGGCGCAATCGGAATTATGAACATTATGTTTGTTTCGGTAAAAGAACGCACGCGCGAAATTGGCATCAGAAAAGCAATCGGAGCAAAACGGCGTTCCATTTTAGGACAGTTTATTGCCGAAGCGTCTTTGATTTGTCTTTTCGGCGGTTTTATCGGTTTGCTTTTTGCAGGCTCTTCCACGTTCCTAATAAATCAATGGTTGCCTGCGTCAATTCAAATTGACACCGTCGCGCTCGCTTTTACGATTTCAATTTTAACGGGAATTATAGCCGGATTTGCGCCCGCTTACACTGCGGCTAAACTTGACCCGGTAGATGCGTTGAGGTATGAATAAATTAAGGTTAAGGTAAAGAGTGAGGTTGAGAATAAAAGGAAGTTCCAAAACTAAACGGCTAATAAAAAGGATTTGAAATGGAAATAATTAAAGTTGCGATTGAATCTATTTGGGCAAATAAATTACGCTCCGGACTTACCATTCTCGGAATTTTGGTGGGAATTTTTTCAATTATTTCCATTAGCACGGTAATTGCGGCTCTCCAAAACAGCATTGAAGAAGGCGTAAGTATGAGTTTAGGACAAAATACGTTTCAAATTCAGAAATACCCGGCAACAGTAACCATTGGGCCAAGACATCGCGGACGCTACCGGAACCGCAAAAATATTACGCTTGCCGATTACAAACGCTTAAAAGAAAAACTACCGGAAGCGAGAAGCGTGGCGGCGGAAATTTGGACATACGGCAAAATTGTTAAGTACAAAAACGAAGAAACGAATCCGAACGTGCAAGTCGCAGGTTGCACCGTAGGCGCTTTTATTAACAACGATTGGACGATAGCCGCCGGTCGCGCTTTTAACGAACGCGAAATAAAACGCCGCGAAAGGAAAGTTATTCTCGGCGCGGACGTGGCGAAAAAATT
>WGAL01000188.1 GCA_015494845.1 Melioribacteraceae bacterium | reverse complement strand
GCGAGGTAATCGGTTATGTCGGCAGCACCGGACTTTCGACAGGCCCGCATCTCGATTTTCGTTTCTGGATAAACGGAAAGCCGGTGAATTATCTCGCGTTGAAATTTCCGCCGTCGAAGCCGGTTAAAAAAGAATATATGAAACGTTTCGAGGCGGTTCGCGATTCGTTAATGAAAGAACTTGACGCAATTCCATACTTTAACGAGTTTGGGAATATTGACGATTGACCGCGTGGCTTTTTCTGTCATTGCGAGGAGCGAAGCAATCTGCTATATTGTAAGCAAAGCAAATGTCTTGAACCATGATTAGGATGATTTCGTGATTAACATGAGTTTAAGGTTAAAAGACAAAGAGGCAAAAAGGTTATCCCCAAAATCATGTAAATCAGATAATCAAAGAAATCATGGTTCAAGACAAAAAGGTTTAACTACTCAGCGCACGGTGTAACAGATTACTTCGTTACGCTCGTAATGACCTGTGTTATTTTATTTTTTGTGTTCTTTGTGCTTTCCGCCTTTGGCGGATTGTGCGATTTGTGGTTTAAGTTTTCCGACTTCTTCGCTATTGTCGGGGGAGGATTACTAAAGAAAAAATATTAGCAGAGACTCTTTTCAATGTTAAACGCATCAACAATAAATCTTTTACTTAAAAGCGTTCTGTTTGCGTTTACGGTTGCGTTTTTTTCAACGGCGATTGGCGTAATTGCCGGATTTTCAATTTACAAATTCAAAACGCGATTCCGTAATTTTTTCAAAATCGTTTTACTGATTCCTTTATTCATCCCGCCGTATGTGTTCGCCGTCGCATGGAAAGACTTCTTGTTTCACTTCACGGGAAATTCAAACTTGCTTTCGTCCTTTTGCGGCGCGGCGTTCGTCTTGGTTACGGTTTACTCGCCGCTTTCGATTTTGATTATCGGAACCGCGTTGAGCAATATAAATTCGGCTTACGAAGAAAGCGCAATGTTAATTACCGGTTTGCGCGGAGTGATTACAAAAATTGTTTTACCGCTTATCAAACCGGCTTTGCTTACTTCGTTTGTTTTGGTTTTCATTTTCGCTTTGTCCGAATTTTCCGTTCCGGTTTACTTCGGCGTAAAAGTTTTCACTACGGAAATCTTCACTCAATTTTCCGCTTTCTACAATTACTCGCTCGCTATTTCGCAATCGGTTTTGCTTGCGTTGGTTTGCGTCGTTTTGCTTTTTACGGAACGCAAATACATTGCCGACGCGCCGTTCCTTTCCGTTGAAAGCAAAGGTCAGAACCGTCGTTTTTACAATTCGCAAAAATTAAAATTTTACGGCGAAATTTTCCTAACCGCGCTGTTTTTAATTTTCGTAATCGCGCCTTTCGTAATTCTAATTATTCAATCGTTCAATAACGGGACCGGCAAATTCACGCAAGCATTGAATTTATTGCTTCCAACATTTTGGAACTCGATTTCGCTCGCATTTTCCGGCGCGTTGCTGATTACCGCAATCGGCGCGGGCTTGGCTTACTATTCTTGGATAAGAAACGGAAATTTAATTTCAAAATCCGCGGAATTGTTTTTCCTACTTACTTTCGCGCTTCCTTCAATTGTAACCGGAATTATTTTGATTAAATTTTTTAATCGTCCGGAATTGAATTTCATTTATTCGACTTCGGCGATAATTTTACTCGGCTACGTTTTGCGGTTCTCGTTTGTGGCAATAAAATTAGAGGAGAACGCACTTAAGCAAATTCCTCGCACGTTGGAAGAAGCCGCGATTATCGAGGGAATTCCGTTTTTGGCGAGATTGCGGAAAATAATTTTCCCGCTTATTTTGCCTGCGCTCTTTGCGGCGTTTACAATCGGCTTTATTTTTAGTTTGAGTGAATTGAGCGTTACGATTACCGTGTTCCCGCCCGGAATGGAAGTGCTGCCGGTTAAGGTTTTTACGCTTATGGCAAACAGCTCGTCCGCGCTTGCAAGTTCTATGAATTTGATTGTTTTTATTCTTACTTTAATTATTATTTCTATTTTTTATTTACTGGCAAAGCCGGTGTTTAAGAAATTTAATTTTACAAATGATTGAACTGAAAAACATATCGCACAAATACGGCGAAAAGTACGTTTTGAGCAGACTTGATTTTTCGGCGGAAAGAAAGAAAATCACATGTCTGCTCGGAACTTCCGGCAGCGGGAAAACGACTATTTTACGAATAATCGCCGGATTGGAAACGCCGGTTTCCGGTTCGGTTCTCATTGATAATAAAACCGTTACGGAAAACGGACGCTTGCTCGTTCCGCCGCACAAAAGGAATTTGGGTTTTATTTTTCAAGACTTGGCTCTTTGGCCGCATCTTTCGGTTTACGAAAATATCGCGTTTGGATTGAAAACGAGGAAAGAAAAAAACATTGAGCAAAAGGTTGCGGAAACGTTGGATTTTTTCGGTATCGAAGAAGAAGCGAAAAAATTTCCGCATCAACTTTCCGGCGGACAAAAGCAACTTGTGGCAATCGCGCGCGCAATTGTTCTCGAACCGGCAATTTTATTAATGGACGAACCGCTTGCCAATCTTGACGTAAAACTCAAAAGCAAAACGATTGAATTAATAAAAAAATTGCGCGACGAATTTAATCTAACTATTTTGCACGTAACGCACGACCACAAGGAAGCGTTTTCGCTTGCCGATAAAATTGCGGTTCTGAACAACGGAAAAATCGAAGACGAAGGAACGCCCGATAAAATAAGGGTTTCCGAAAATGAATTTGTAAGATTTTTTATAGAGCGTTAAATTTTTCAAAACAAATCGGAGTTTAAAATGAAAGCGTTGAAATTATTTGTCTTTGTTTTGTTAGCGGCATTAACTTTTGTAGCCGCAAATAGCGTAGCGGACAAACCTCAATCGAAAAAACAAACGAAAGCTATTGCTAAAGATGCGCGCGTAAAAGTTTTTGATTTTGAAAATTACGCGACCGGCAAATTGCCGGATGATTGGTCGCAATACGCAACGGG
>WGAL01000187.1 GCA_015494845.1 Melioribacteraceae bacterium | reverse complement strand
CATCATAAACATCGTGCAACAGTGGGATATTTAAACCGAGAGTCATATCGTAATCGCCGCCTAAGAAATTATCAACGCTGTAATCAGGGTCAATAAACGGCTTAATCGGCACCACCAAATCGCCATAATTCCAATATTCTTGCATCCACGGAAATTCGTCCAGAAGCAAATCTCTTTCTTCTTGACGTCCGCCCCAGTTCATCGGCATAAACTGGGCGTCCAAATTGTAATATCTGTTTTTGTGACGGTATTTCCCGCCAACTTTAATATCAACTCCAACCGTGGAAGAAATCGGAAGGGCATACTCAAGATTAAGTGCAACCGTCGTTTCGCTTTCCTTGTTGTAGCGATTAGACATTTGAACCTTTTGCATATAAGTGTTGTCCAAATTATTTTTTGCGGTAAGCGGAGCTAATTTAGGGTCTCCGTACGGGTCAATGTTATTATAAGCGCTTCCTTCATCAAACCCGTTGGAAAGATTAAACGGAATTTTGTTTTCCGTAAAAGAATTTGCAACAACTCCGTTAATTTTAAAACCTTTTATATCGTAATTAAATTCGAGGGAATTCATTAAAATTCCCAATTTACTTTGCGTTTCATTCGAAGCAAAAGTGTGAACATTATTTTGGGCGTCATGTCTTTCTATGTGTTTGAGAATTTCATTATCAACCATACTGCCAAAATTTGAGAAAACAATATTTCCATGCCCCAAATCGTAATCCATTACCAACGTTGCGCCGTAACGTTTCTTTTGTCTCGAAATATCTTGCAAATTAAGTTTTGTAAATGCTATTTTCTTCAACAAAGGATCTTCCATAATGTAATTCGCCCCAAATTCGTGCGAACTTCTGTTTCTGTCCTCAACGTCAATTTGAGCGAAAATCCCAAGAGAATTATCAAAGAACCGGTTGCTTATTCCTACCATTACCTTATAATTCTGAAAAGTATTGGCAATCTGATTGTAACCGCCTTGCGCCAATGCGTCAACCTTGAATCCCTTTGGAGTTTTTTTAATCTTAAAATTAACAGAACCGCCCAATACGTCGGCATCTTGATCTGCGGTAACCGCCTTGGATACTTCAATACCTTCCAACATATAAGGTGAAATCATACTCAAATCCGAACTTCTGTCTCCGGCGCCGGAAGCAGCCATTTTAACGCCGTTTATATTTATGGCATTGTATTTAGGCGATAGTCCGCGTATTACAACTTTTGTTCCTTCCCCGCCGCTACGCAGAACCGAAACTCCAGGCAATCTGCCGATAGATTCCGCCGCGTTTGCATCCGGCAATTCGCGAATTTTATCGGCAGAAACAACATTTACGATTGAATTCGATTGCAACTGCTCGTTAATCGCTTGCAATTGACCTTGCGCTTGCGCCGTAACAACAACTTCCTTAGCGCTGACTTCACCGAACTTTAACTTTACATTCAATTCAAGAGTTTTGTTAGGAAAGATTTCCACCTCAACTTCTTTAGGTTGGTAACCGACATAAGAAAATTTAACTTTGTGTTTTCCAACCGGAATGTTGGTAATTAAATATTTACCTTCCAAATCTGTTGCCGATCCAATAGTGGTTCCTTCAACAATTACATTTGCGAAAGGCAACGGTTCGTCGTTTTCAGCCGCTACCACTTTCCCCTTTAACGAACCGGTTTCCTGAGCAACAATTGATAAAACGGAAAGAAAAAATACAAATAGAAATAGTTGTAGTTTCCTCATACTAGCTCCTCGTTAAGTTAATTTTATTAAAAGATTTTTATTATGTGAACGTAAATGCGGATAGAGAAAGGAAAATAAATTAGGAACTTTTTTGATATGTTGTAAATTTTCAGTCACTATTAATTTTTGTTAATTTGCACTGTATATATATAATTAAGCAGGGTAACACAAGTAATTAACAGTTTTAACGTGTTTTTAACATAAATTTAACATTTATGCTGTTTTTTGTAAGTTATTTAAGGATAACAACTTAGCTAAACCGCACAAGAAAAATTAATAAATCGGCAAAAAATTATTTTTTAGGATTTTTTAAAGAAAATTTATGGACGGTGGTCATTCATAACTGTGAAAATTGTCGGAATTACATAAAAATACGACTTTCGAAAAAAGCAATTCTCACTTTATCAAATCCTTGGCGTGTTCATCGGCGTGATATGAACTCCGTACTAGCGGGCCTGATTCCACCGCGCGGAAACCGAGACGCAAACCTTCCGTTTTATACATTTCGAATTCATCCAAATCCACATAACGCGCCACAGGAAGATGTTCTTTGGTTGGTTGCAAATATTGCCCGATTGTTAAAATATCGCAAGAATATTCGCGTAAATCGCGCATTAAATCCAAAACTTCTTCCGTCGTTTCGCCTATTCCGACCATAATTCCGCTTTTTGTGCGCAAACCTTGCTTCTTAAACCAGCGTAAAAGTTCAAGACTTCTTTTATATTTCGCTTGCGGTCGGACGGCGTGGTAAAGTCGCTCGACGGTTTCAAGATTGTGGTTTAAAATATCCGGCGGGTTTTCCATAATTTTTTCGAACGCGGAAACGTCGCCTTTGAAGTCCGGAATTAATATTTCAACGGTGCAAGTAGGATTTAATTCGCGGATAAGCCGGACCGTTTCCGAATAAATCGACGCGCCGCCGTCAGGCAAATCGTCCCTATCTACGGAAGTGATTACGGCGTGCCGCAAACCGAGTTCTTTCACCGATTCCGCAACGCGGAGCGGCTCGTTCCAATCCACTTTCCTCGGCACTCCCGATTTTACGTTGCAAAATCCGCAAGTTCGCGTGCAAATTTCGCCCAAAATCATAAAAGTGGCGGTTCTGTGGTTCCAACATTCGGCAAGATTTGGGCAATGTGCTTCCTCGCAAACCGTGTGCAATTGGGAAGTTCGCATTAATTTCAAAACGTCCGAATAATTTTTTCCGCTCGGCAATCTCACTTTTAACCAATCAGGACGCCTTCCCAAATCGCCGATTTCGCGTTCGACTTCTTCTTTAAATTTTAATTGATGTTTGTTTATTTTCATTTCTTTCTTTCATTCAAATAAATTAAGTTTGGAAATTTAGCGAATATTAAAATTATTTTTAGCATTTTCTTAAAAAGGGACGCGATGCCGAAAAATCTCGAATTGAAAATCGAAATAACCGATTTCGACTTTGTAATTAAAACGTTAAATTCCATTGGAGCCGAATACCTCGGCGTTCTCCAACAAAAAGATATTTATTACAAAAATCCGAACGGACTGTTAAAACTGCGCGTAATGCCAAGCCATTCCGAGTTAATCTTTTACAACCGGAACGAGAAAACCGGCGACCGTTGGAGCGATTACAAGGTTCTGAAAATAGAGAACGCAGAAGAACCGGAAAAATTTTTCAACGGCGTTTTGGAACCGGAAATTACGGTTGAAAAGGCGCGGACGCTTTTCCTTTACAAAAACACGAGAATACATTTGGACGAAGTAAAAAATTTGGGGAAATTTCTCGAACTCGAAACGATAGTCGAACAATCGCTTGACGACGCAAAGGAAAGATTTGATTTTCTCGTCGAAAAATTACGCCTCGATTTAACACGGCAAATCAGAAAATCGTACAAAAATTTGATAGAAGAAAAAACCGCGGCTCAAACAAGCAACAAATAACTACCTGCAATAAGCAAAAACGTTGCGATAAGTTTTCTCGGAATGTTTTTCTCTTTCAAAATTTTTCCGCTTGCCAGTACGGCAAAAAATACCGAAAACCGTTTTACGGAAAGCGCAAGCGCGACAGGACCGAATTGAATTGCGGAAACGTAAAAAAATCTGTAAAGCAAAGTTAAAACGGAAATCGCCAATATTAACAGAACCGTGTTTTTGAAGCTATTCTTGTTTAATTCTTTTTTATTCTTCCTGATGAAAAAAATAAAAGCAAAAACCGGCAGGGCAAAAACTTGCTGGAACATCAGGAAATCGAAAGGTTTCACTTTGAATTTGCTGATTAACGTTTTATCCAAAACGGACGATATCGTAAAGAGCGCCAAAGCGTAAAGAATGTATTTGCTTTTAGATTCCGCAACCAACCGCTTGAACGGAATTAACAAATTTTTCTCTTTCGCTTCCAGGATATAAACGCCGAGTAGCGCAAACGACATTCCGACGATTTCTTTTACGTTCAAACTTTCGCCGAGAAAAACAAACGCGACAATCGCCACAAGCGCAGGCGTAAAAATCAGAACCGGCAAAACGGAGCTTAATTCGAAATTTTCAATCGAAATCATTACGCACAAAAACGCTATTGCGGAAATTATCACCTTAATTGTAAGAATAATTATCGCTTCCGCTTCGAGCGGAATGCGCGTTCCTACGTGAAGCCAGAAAAGAGAAATTAAAACCAGATTTGCAATCGATATGAAAAACGAAAACGAAACCGCGTCGATTTTACGCAATACGATTTTCTGCAACAAAGCCGCCGCCGCTGAAAACAACGCGGAAGCCAAAGCCAATATGAACCAATTGTCCGACAT
>WGAL01000186.1 GCA_015494845.1 Melioribacteraceae bacterium | reverse complement strand
TACGTTATTGCGGCTCGAATTAGTTTTGAAGATACCGATGAGCCTGACGCGGACGGTTCGGAAGGGAAATGGTACACAATGCGTTCTTTCGAAGATTATCGCCAAACATATCAGGAAATACCGCCAGGCGGAACGGTTAAAACGGTTTTTAACATTACCGATAGCGGCGTTCACGCAACAACTGGGAATCATTCCGTCGTAAACGTAAATCTCCATTGCGAATGGTTCGAAACCGCGCCGAAACCATATATTTTATGCGACAAAATCGAACTATACGACGACGCCGATATTCAAGCTCCAGACGCGCCAGACGGATTAACGGCAAGCGAAATTACCGATTCCAAAATACATTTGAGTTGGAACGCTCCTGACGATAACGTCGGGGTTGTGGAATATTTGGTTTACAACGGCAACAGAGTTGAAGGCTACACAAGAACAAACAGTTACGACGCTGTTTTTCTCGAACATTCAACGACTTACTCTTTTTCGGTAACCGCGTTAGATTATTGCGGAAACGAAAGCGAACATTCCGCTACAATTACGGCGACTACTCTCGATTTTCAAGGGGGCGGTTCATTGATTGACCCGACAGGATTTGTTTATCAGGGAGCTATTAGATTGCCGGAAACTTTTAGCTACGGCGGAGAAGCGTTGGCGTATAATCCTGACGGAGACGGCGGTCAAAGCGGTTCAGGTTCTGGTGACGGCTATCCAGGTAGTTTATTTATTTCGAATTTAAATAACAATGAAAACGGTTTGGTTGGCGAAGTTTCAATTCCGGCGCCAGTTATATCGGCAAGCCAAAATCCTGACGACTTAAACGAGGTAACCGTTTTACAAACGCCGGTTAATATTCGCCCTTCAAATATAAACAATTGGGATTACGTTGATATTTGGCGCAACGGATTGGAATACGTTCAATCGGAAAACAGACTTTATAACTCATGGACAATTCATTACACGGTAAACGAGGAGAAACGCGCCACAATCAGTTGTTGCAACACAACGGACTTATCCGGTTCCACTAAATACGGCGCGTGGTACGTCGGGAACGCAGGGCAACCGCCGCTTGAATCCGCCACAAGCGATTACATTTTTGAATTGCCGCAAACTTGGGCGGACGCAAACGTAGGCGGAAGAAGTATGGTTACAGGAAGATTTCGCGACGGCGGACTCGGCGGTTTGGGACCCACGCTTTACGCTTTTAATAAAGTTGGAGCAAGCCCTCCGGCGGCTAACGCGGAACTCCCGATAACGACCTTGCTCGAATACGGCTCCGTCGAAGGAACCGACGATTACAATTTCCCTAATTCAATTGACGATTATAACCACGCGGACGCTTGGCGCGTCGCCGATTGGATTGAATCCGGTTCAAGAAAAGCCGTTATGATACTTGGCAATAAAGCTCACGGAGATAATTGGTACGGTTATCAGGGAGAAAACATGAGATTAACTTGGATAATTGCTGATTGCCCTCAACCGGAGTTTGAAGAAACAGACCCTGACGGAAAAGGTTGGCGCGCGCATGATTATTTACCAATGGCAATTTTTTATAAACCCGCAGATTTAGCGCAAGTAGCGGCAGGAACAATGGAAAGTTACGAACCTCAACCTTACGCGGCGTTGCGTTTTGACGAATCCCTATTTTGGGGCGAAAAATCAGAGTTATGTTCCGCCGGTTACGACCCTATCAACCAAAAACTTTACGTCGCCGAATACAACGCCCCGAACGAAGGTTGGATAATTGTTCATATATTTAATTACGACGAATCGCTCGTTCCGGTTGAACTCAATTTCTTCACAGCTTCTGTAAATGACGGAACCGTAATTTTGAATTGGGCAACTGAAACCGAAACAAATTACGCAAAATTCGAAGTTGAACGGAAATCATTATCAGAGATTGGTTGGGAAACGTTTGGCTCTGTTGAGGGACACGGCAACAGTAATTCGCCGAAGAAATATTCTTTTACGGACGAAAATCCGCCGAGCGGTAAAATTCAGTACAGATTAAAACAAATTGATATTGACGGACAATTTGAGTATTCGGAAATTGTCGAGGTTGAAATTGCCCAGCCAACTAAATTCGAATTGTTGCAAAACTATCCTAATCCGTTCAATCCGACAACGACAATAGATTACGTTATAGCCTCCGCTCAGCGCAGAGACGCGATTAATCGCGTCTCTACAAGTGGTTACAATGAATTAGTTCTCGTCACGTTAAAAATTTACGACGCGCTCGGACGCGAAGTGGCGACGTTGATAAATAAAGAACAAGCGCCAGGTAAATATTCGGTTCAATTCGATGCAAATAATGCTTTTCGCGATTTACCGAGCGGAATTTATTTCTATACGCTACGCGCAGGCAATTTTGTTCAGACGAGAAAAATGATTTTATTAAAATAAATAGGAGTTAGCTATGAAAAAGAGAAATATTTTTATTCTGTTTTTCGTTTTTACAGGGTTCTTATTATCTCAGCCGACGAAACTTTATATTGCGAGAATGAATAGCTCTTCACCTTACATTTATTCCTCCGATATGGACGGAAGTAATCAAACATATTTTCAATTGTCAGGAAAAACGCCACGCTCAATTGCAATAGATTGGAATAGCGTTCCTACTAAAATTTACATCGGTGTTAATGAAGGAGGCAATTACAAAATTATTCGTTGTAACACTGACGGTACGGATATTGAGGACGTTAAAACAGACTTGTCCAACGTACCGAATGACATTGAAATTGATGTGTATAATAATATCATATATTGGGACGAAAGTCTGTATGATTCATGTAGAATTTTTGAAGGTCCGTTGAGTAATAATGTCAAACATAAATTATATAGTATAAATAGGACCAACAGAACCATTGAAGGATTGGCACTTAATGTCGGAGATAATTCTTTATGGTTTACTATAAAGGGGTCTAATCCGTCAAAAAGTTTTGTTCTGAAAATGAAAGCGAGCAACGGGGGAGAATTGGACACGGTTCTAAATCCTGTAAATATTCCCCGCGATATTGAATATTACGACAACAAATACTTCTTGACGACCAACGACGGAGTTGCTAAAATTTACGCTCCAACGGAAAGTTACAGCGTTATCGTTTCTTCGGAAACGCTTGGCTACGGCGTTGCAATAGATCATACCACAAACAAAGTTTACTTTATTACGGAAGGTTATAAGGTGAACAGATGCGATTTTGACGGGGATAATCTCGAAGTAATTGAATATACAGGTTCCTCTATTTACCGGCTTGAAACCGATTATAATATTGTCGGAACACCTGTCGAATTAGTCTCTTTTAACGCGACCGTTGTTAATAATTCCGTGCTACTTAATTGGCAAACCGCCACGGAAGTAAATAATTACGGGTTTGAAATTCAACGTTCGGTTAGCAAAGAGTATTCGGAATTTGAGACAATCGGATTTGTCGAAGGCGCAGGTAACAGTAATTCGCCGAAAGAATATTTATTTTCGGATGAAAATCCTCCGGTTGGAAAAATTCAATATCGATTAAAACAAATTGATATTGACGGACAATTTGAGTATTCGGAAATTGTCGAGGTTGAAATTGCCGCGCCAACGAAATTCGAATTGTTGCAAAATTATCCGAACCCGTTCAATCCGACAACGACAATAGAATATGTTATCGCATCCGTTCAGCGTAGAGACGCGATTAATCGCATCTCTACAATTGGCTCCGACGGCGCGATTCAGGTTTCGCTAAAAATATACGATGCGCTCGGTCGTGAGCTTGCAACGCTTGTAAACGCGAAGCAAACGGCAGGTAAATATTCGATTCAATTTGATGGTTTAAATCTGCCGAGCGGTGTTTACTTCTACACATTGCGAGCAGGTAATTTTGTCCAGACAAGGAAAATGGTTCTTATGAAATAATTAATTGTGGAACAACTCGCGAGTTGTTTCCACAAGCACAAAATATTAAAATGTAGAGGGACGCATTCGCCACGGCGAATTTGCGTCCCTTACAATTATGGGGACAAATTCGATTGTCCCTTTTTTATTTTACGTTCCTTTATTTTTAATAATTTCATTTCACAAATCTTTGTTTTATTTTTCAAATCGCTTTTTAACAAAATAGTTCAATTTGCGAGGAAGTATGAACAAGGTATTGATTTTAGGCGCCGGACAAAGCGCTCCGTATTTAATTTCATTTATGCTTGAAAATGCTGAAAAACACGACTGGTTTGTTACGGTTTGCGATAGAGATTATCAATTAGCCAAGCAAAGAGTCAATAAACATCCGCGCGGACAAGCGTTGGAATTTGACGTAACAGACATCCAAATGAGACAAACTTTAATTAAAGAATCCGATATTGTAATAAATCTTTTGGCGCCGGTATTTCAGTTTCAAGTGGCAAACGATTGCGTACAATTCGGCAAGCACGTAATCACGGCTTCTTACACCGACCCCCGCGTTTCCGAGCTGAACAAAGATGCGCTTCGCAAAGGAATTCTTATTCTTAATGAAATGGGCTTGGATCCTGGAATAGATCACATGTCCGCTATGCGTTTAATTGAAAAAGTCAGAAATGAAGGCGGAACCATAAAAGGATTTCTTTCTTACGGAAGCGCGGTGCCGGAACCTGATCCGGAACTTAATCCGCTAAAATATTACATTACTTGGAATCCGATGAACGTAGTGCTTGCCGGAGAAGCAGGCGCACTGTATCTCGAGGAAGGCAAGAAAAAGGTCTTATCGCATCCGCAAGTTTTCCATAGAACTTGGGCGGTTGACGTGGAAGACGTCGGAAGAATGGAAGCGTATCCCAATAGAGATTCCCTTGTATATATGAATGTTTTTAATTTGCCGAACGTTAATACTATGGTTCGCGCCACGCTCCGTTATCCAGGTTGGAGCGAAGTTTGGCGAAAAATAATCCAACTCGGATTGCCTAATAAAACGATGCAAATACCTGGACTTTCCGATATGACTTACGATGAATTTACGCAAATGTTTTTGCCGTTAAATTCGTCCGGGAACGACACAATAAAACGCGTTGCTCATTATTTGGGAATAAATCCGACCGGCTCAATTATTCACAA
Organism: Melioribacteraceae bacterium; assembly: GCA_015494845.1. Lineage (GTDB taxonomy): Bacteria > Bacteroidota > Ignavibacteria > Ignavibacteriales > Melioribacteraceae > WGAL01. Next base: position 3,544 of record WGAL01000186.1, on the reverse strand, counting down.
ATTGGAATGGCTCGGTCTTTTCTCAAAAGAAAAAATCGGCGGAAATCCCAAAACTGCCGCCGATGTTTTAGTTAATTTGTTAAAGAAAAAACTTGCCAAACCTGCCGACAAGCGCGACCTTGTTATTCTGATGCACCAAATCGACGCAAAATTTGAAGACGGAAAAACCAAAAGATATACCTCGCTAATGAAAGATTACGGAACAGAGAAATTTACAGCGATTGCCAAAACAGTTGGTTTACCTGCGGCGCTTGCGGCAAAACTCGTGCTAACCGATAAATTACAATTGCGCGGCGTTCATATTCCCACGCATCCGGCAATATATAATACAGTGTTGGATGAATTACCTAAATACGGAATTAAATTCCAAGAAAAAGTAGAAGAAAAAGATTAGCAATCAGTTTCAACATGAGCAACGGAAGATATTTATTTTATTAGACTTTTTAGAGTTTTTAAATTTTCGATATCTTCCGTTTGCTCTTTCCCTTTTGGCGTTTCAAGAATTTTCGGAACGTTTCTAATTCGTTTGTCGTTCATAATATTGGAAAAACCGTCCAAGCCGATAAATCCTTTGCCTATATGCTCGTGTCTGTCTTTTCTGCTCCCCAATTCTTTTTTGCTGTCGTTCATATGTAGCAATTTCAGTTTGTCGAGACCGATTACTTTGTCAAATTCCGACATCGTTTTTTCATAAGCCTCAGGCGTTCTGATATCATAACCGGCGGCGAAAATATGCGCAGTGTCGATACAAACGGCCATTCTGTTTTTGTCTTTAACCAAATCAATTATTTCGGCGATATGTTCAAATCTGTATCCTAAATTTGTTCCTTGTCCGGCGGTTAATTCAAGCATACTTTTTACTTGGAAATTTTTCGTCTCGGAATGAGCGATATTAATCGATTCGGCAATAATTTTAATTCCTTCTTTTTCGCCTTGTCCGCCGTGCGCGCCAGGATGAAAATTTAAATAAGGAATGTTCAAAATTTCACATCGGTTCAATTCGTCAATTAACGAAGCGCGCGATTTTTTCAGCGTATCATGATTTTTAGCGCATAAGTTAATCAAATAAGACGAATGGCTTACAACAAATTTTATTTGTGAATTTTTTAATAGCAAGCGAAATCTTTCCGCCTCTGTTTCATCAATCGGTTTTGAGAACCAACGATTATTGTTTTTGGTGAAAATTTGCATCGCGGTAAAACCGAGTTTTTCCGCGCGTTCCACCGCTTTTGAAACGCCGCCGGATATTGAGACATGAGCGCCGAGAAGTTGCATAAACAATCCTTCGCAATATTTAATCCCGAAATTATCATTAGAAAATTAAAACCTAATGACAATTTCGGGTTAATAAAAACTTACTTCATCAAAATCATTTTTTTAGTTTGCTTAAAATTACCGGCTCGCAAAGTGTAGAAATAAATTCCGCTTGGAAGATTCGTTGCGTTAAATTGGACAGAATATTTACCAGGCGCTTGCTCTTTGTTTACAAGCGTCGCCACCTCGCGACCGAGAGCGTCGTAAACTTTAAGTTGAACTAACAATCCGGTGGTAGATTGCCGCGTCGCTTCGCTCCTCGCAATGACGTACGAAATTGTGGTTGTCGGGTTAAACGGGTTTGGGTAATTTTGAGAAAGCTTAAAATTAGTTGGATTTTCGTTTTCATCCACTGCGCCTTCAATCGGATAATGTATCCAATTGTAGAAAATTTCCTCGTTCCCGGTTCTACTATCAATCCACGCGGTTGCTAATTTATCATAATCGTATGCAACATCTAAAAAAGAACCGGCGTAACCTATTTGTGCGGAATCGCTGCAAAGAGCGTTCGGCTCGCCCCAGTCGCTAATATCATAGCTAAGAAGAATATAACTGGCATAGATTTTTCCGTCATCGTTATATTTAACTTTTGCAAAGCTGTTGTGTGAATAAATATTTTGAATATTTGCAAAATGCCATCTATCATAATCAGCAACACCGCCGTACGACCATGTAGCGCCGTAATCATCCGAAACATAGTAATACGGACCGTGGGAAAAATCACTGAAAATATAATAGAATAAGTTTGGCGCAATGTGTAATACTTTCGTAAAGTTCTCAATATTAATAAATGTTTGTCCGTCGTCTTTTATTAAAATCTCATCGCCAAAATTCTCGCCTGAGTCCGTCGATAAACGCACATAAAACTTGGTATTGTAATCCTCTTGTTTTCCGTACGAAACTGCGATAACATCATTATTGAAATCGCTCACAACGGAAAGATTAATAGCATATTCAACTTCCGAATCATTATCAATTCTAATTTTGGGAGAATTATTTATCGAAAGATAAACTGCGTTTGTATCTGCATGGTCTAAGTCGGTTCTCCACAAAACATAAAGATTATTGTTATCGGAATATTCAACTATCGGAAGATTAAACTGATAATTATACAGCGTATTTCCTAATTGAACCGTGTCAAGAAGAGCCGGTTCGCCCCAAGTTTCGCCGCCGTTTGTGCTTTTAACCAGATAACATCCGTAAAATTGTTTTCCGGTGTTATAATCGTATTTGTAATCCACATAGGCAATCGCAACGTTATTCCCGTCGGGAGAAACTGCAATATCGGTTCGCCAAGGACTTGCGCCTTCAACAGGATTTATCGGGTTAGTAATTGGTTCTGAAGGACCTTCAACCGGAAATTTGTAAAAGCTGAAATTTGTTCCGTAAACCAAATAAACCATATCATTCGCAATATCCAAATGAGGAATGTCAACGGAATAAATTCCTGTTTGCGTAATCTGAACTTCCGGACGTGATTGTTGCGAATAAAAATTTATTGAAAGTCCGATTACCAATAGGACGGATAGTATAACTTTTTTCATATTTGCCTCCTTTAAGTAAATAAATAATTTGTCTGAAAAACAGACAAGCCGGAAGCAGATTTACTGCCTCCGGCAATAAATTAATGAAGTTAATTTTATTTTAGTAATAACATTTTGCGAACCAACATTTTGTTGTTAAACTGCAATTTGTAGAAATAAATTCCGGAAGCAAGATTTGAAGCGTTAAATACTACACGGTAACTTCCTTTATTTTGCGGTTTATTTACAAGCGTTGCAACTTCGCGGCCGAGCATATCATATACTCTTAATGACACATTACCGCGTTCCGGCAATGTGTAAGTAATTGTTGTTGTCGGATTAAACGGATTGGGATAATTTTGATGTAACGCGAATGAACTTGCAACTTCATTATTATTAACATCCAGAACAACATCATTTTCATTCAGCACAAAAACTCTCCATTGACTTGCAACCGTAACAAAAATATTATTTTTATCATCAACGGCAATATCCAAAATACTGGATGAAGAAGTACTGTCCAAATAGACTTTTTCCCAATTTGTGCCGTCAAATTTTGTAACATAAATAGGCGAGCAATTATCTTCGCCTAACCAAAGATTTCCGTTATTATCAACGGCAATTTTCCGAATATTGTTTGATGGAATATCCGAGTTATCGGTGTTGTAAAGAGTCCAAGTTCCGTTTTCAAATTTTGCAACGCCGCC
>WGAL01000185.1 GCA_015494845.1 Melioribacteraceae bacterium | reverse complement strand
TGGTTAGGTTTTCCTCCGACCGCTTTTGCCGAAATTTGAACAAGGAACGAGCGTAAACGTTTTCCGCCGCTTGTGGCAATGTATTCAGCCGGTTCGTAAAGAGAATCTTGTTTTAAATTTTTAAAAACTTTTTCGATTCGTTTTTCAATGATTTGTCGTTGCCGTTCGTAAAATTTACTGTAATCTTTCATAAGGATTAATTTGTTTAATATTCGAATTTGTTTAAATATTTAAAATAATAATTTAATAATTCACGCGGAAAGAAAATAAAGATGTTACAAGGTCAAAAGGCTCAAAGGCGCAGAGGCGCAAAGGAAGTGAAAAGGCAAAAAGGTAAAGAGGTTAAAAGGAAAGAAACGTTCGCTTCCGGAGGATAGTGGGTCACAATTTACCGGAAAATATTTGACATAAACTAACAATGCGACGGATTGGCACGTCGTTACGCTCCTCGCAATGACGACTAGCGCAAATCATAGTAAAATCAAGTAAATCAGCGTTCTATTATTAGTTTTTGCCGAACGAACTATCCACAACTTTAATCATCAGAACAGAAGCCAGCAAAAAGGAAACTCCGCCGAGTAAAAGCGCGTAAATCGCTTCGCCGCCGAAAATATTTTTTACGAAAAATCCTAAAATTGCCGCAGCTGTGATTTGCGGAATAACGATGAAAAAATTAAAGATGCCCATATAAACGCCGAATTTATTTTCCGGCAAAGCGCCTGTTAAAATCGCATAAGGCATTGAAAGTATTGAAGCCCATGCCAACCCGATTCCGAGTTCCGACAAAATCAGCAACTGCGGGTTCTTGATAAAATAAAACGAAATCAAACCGATTGCGCCGGCAACAAGACTAAGAGAATGCACGCCTTTTCGTCCGATTTTATTCGCTAATTTCATAATTGCGAAAGCCATAATTGCGGCAAAGCCGTTGTAAACAGCCATTAAAACGCCAACCCAATTTGCGGCGTCGTTGTAAAGCTTTGACGAAGCATCGTTTGCGCCGTAAATAAAGTGCGCAACCGCCGGAGTTGTGTAAATCCACATTGCAAAAAGCGCAAACCACGAAAAAAATTGCACGTACGCGAGTTGACGCATTGTTAAAGGCATATTGTATAAATCTGTAAGGATAATCGTTAGAGCGTTGTTTTTCTTTGACGAATGAAAGAAATGCGCAACAATTTGCAGTAGTCCGAAAAAAGCAATTCCGCCGAAGAAAACATAAAGTCCGTAATCAAAAGTGAAAAATAACATCGGCAATATTCCAACGATAAAAAACGCCAAGCCGTATTTAATAAAATTAGGATTTTTTCCGCTTGCCAAGTTCTCATTTTTATTTTCATGGAATTTTTCAAATTCTTCCGGCGGATATTCTTTTGTCGTCAGCACAGTCCACAGAACCGACGCAAGAAAAACAAATCCGCCCAAATAAAACGAGTATTTAACGGAATCCGGAATTTGCCCGCTCGGAGCGGAATTTGAAATTCCCAACCAATTGGTGAAAATGTAAGGCAAAGCCGAGGCGATTACGGCGCCGGTTCCGATAAAAAAACTTTGCATCGAAAATCCTACGGTGCGTTGCTCGTCAGGAAGCAAGTCGCCTACAAAAGCGCGGAACGGCTCCATTGAAATATTTATCGATGCGTCCATAATCCAAAGCATTCCGGCGGCAACCCAAAGGGTAGGGGAGTTCGGCATAATCAATAGCGCCAGCGAAGCGAGAATTGCGCCGCTTAGAAAATAAGGACGACGCCTTCCCAAGCGCGTCCAAGTTCTGTCGCTGTAATGCCCGATAATGGGTTGAACGATTAATCCGGTTACGGGCGCGGCTATCCACAACAAAGGAATTTCATCAATGTTTGCGCCGAGCGTTTCAAATATTCTGCTAACGTTTGCATTTTGTAATGCGAACCCGAATTGAATTCCGAAAAAACCGAAACTCATATTCCAGATTTGCCAAAAACTTAAGCGAGGTCGTTTCATACATTTTCCGTTTTGTCGGTTCAAAGATAAATGTTTAGCGGATTTTTTTGTATATTTTTTTTTTTTGTTAAATTTAGTTATAAACTAATTTAATTGATTTGATATTACGAAATAATCAAAAAGGGAAGTAAGATGAAAAAGATTCTAATCGTGCTTGTTATGTTTTCTTTCGCGACGCTTTTCGCGCAAGAACAAGATTCAACCGCTGTTTATAGAACTCCGAATTCGGTTAAAACCGTAAAACGTCCGGTTTATTACGGCGGGGGAATTGGAGTTAGTTTGACTAACAGATATTTTGCGATTAGTTTAAGACCGATGCTCGGTTATAAATTAACGCCTAAACTATCGCTCGGTGTTGAGGTGATGTACGAGTATATAAGCGATTCCAGATATTCAAAAACGTATAATTACAGTAATTACGGCGGCTCGGTTTTTACGAGGTTTAGAGTTATTCCGTCACTGTATTTGCACGCGGAATATGCAATGTACAATTATGAATATCGAACACAATATAATGGAGGCGAGCGTGAATGGATTCCGTTTTTATTGCTAGGCGCAGGGTATTCAAAGCGAGTCGGACGTAATACTTATATGTATGCTCAAGTTTTATGGGATGTTTTGCAAGATGACCGTTCGCCCTACAAACCTGGCGAGCCGTGGGTTACCTTTGGAATTAGTTCAGGATTTTAGTTGTTAATGATTGAAACAACTTAAATTTTACGTAAGGGAAATGGCAAAATGGATAATTTCACTTATTACAATCCGACGAAATATATTTTCGGCAAGAATACGGTTCAACAAATCGGGCAAGAAATTTCCAAATTTAACGTGAAAAAAGTTTTGCTATTGTATGGTAGCGGCTCGATTTTCAAAAACGGCGTTTATGATACCGTTTCTGAATCGTTAAAAGAAAATGGAATTGAATTTGTCGAATTGGGCGGCGTTAAACCAAATCCGGTAATTACGAAAGTTTACGAAGCGATTGATTTATGCAAAAACGAAAATGTTGATGGAATTCTCGCAGTGGGCGGGGGAAGCGTTTTGGATTCGGCAAAGGTAATTGCTTCAGGTGTTTTTTTCGACGGCGATATTTGGGATGTTTTTGAAAGAAAAGCCGCTCCTCCAAAAAAAGCGTTGCCGGTGTTTACGGTATTAACAATATCTGCCACAGGTTCCGAAACAAACCCATACGCCGTGATTACAAACGAAAAAGATAAAAAGAAATGGGCGTTTACGGCTGGGGCGGTGAGTTTTCCCAAAGTGGCAATTGTCGATCCGACAGTGCAATTTTCGTTACCGCGCGAACAAACTTTATTCGGGGCTATCGATATGATGGCGCATATATTCGAGTTTTATTTTTCAACCGCAGAAGAAAATTTAACGTCGAGGGAGATTTTTGAAGGGATTTTACGCTCCGTTATCGAAACGTTGCCAAAAGTTTTGTCAGAACCGGATAATTACGAATTGCGCGCCGAACTTGCGCTTGCAGGGACGCTCGCTTTAAGCGGTTTGCACGTTTCTTCTTTCGGACAAGGAGATTGGGCGTCGCATGCAATCGAGCATTCTTTGAGCGCGTTTTACGATATTCCGCACGGCGCAGGACTTGCCATAATCTTTCCAGCTTGGATGAAATACGTTTATGAGAATAATTCGAAGATTTTCGAAAGATTTGCCGAGAAGGTGTGGCGAATTTCTTCTTCAGAAAAGAATCTTATTTTGAAAGGAATTGAAGCAACTGAGAAATTTTTCAAGGGAAACGGAGCGCCCACACGATTGAAAGATGTTAATATTTCTGGCTCATCAATACCAGAATTAGCTGAAAACGCAGCACGATTGGCTCCGCTAGGAAAAATAAAGAAGTTAAATTATGAGAACATTCTGAATATTCTTGAATTGGCAAGATGAAATTCTGCGATAAAAATTCTGGACTATTTAAAATAAAAAAACGGAAGTCAAAATTCCGTTTTTTTGTGGGCAGAGACGGAATCGAACCGCCGACACAAGGATTTTCAGTCCTTTGCTCTACCGACTGAGCTATCTGCCCATTGCAAAAATTTTAAGATTTAAAGTTATGAATTTTTTTGTTTTTTGGCAAAATATTTTTTCGGATGAATTAGTAATTAATTCTGATTATCGGTGAAAAGACGAGGTAAGAATCCATCCTCCAAGGATACTTGTCGGTATCAAGTCCAAAACTGTTGTGCATTCTAACGTCAAGACCAAAAGTGTTGCTTAACATTACTTGCAACTTAACTCCGAAGTAACCGTAGCTGTCCGGCGAATATCCGACGAAAAACTCGATATTATGTTGAATTAATCCCCCTTCTTTTGTAATTCCTACCGATGCGTTTACGAAGTGATTGAATTTATCAAAGAATTCTTTGTATGGTTCTTTATCAACTATTCCTTGCCCTGGATTATATTGATATTTGTTGATATCGTGCGTAGCCACGCCGAGCGAAACATTCAAATCCCCGAAATCGCTAAGATTATATAAGTCCAATGCGCGAATGGTTAAACTGAAAAAGTTTCTTAATGAATAGAACTCAACCGGTTTTTGTCCGAAATCGTAATCGTAATCCGATAAAGAATAATCCGTAAACGTCATCATTCCGTCTAAATCGACGTAAATTTTATTATGCAAGAAAGCCACGGATAAACCGCCGTATGCGCTGTTTCCGGACTGTAAGAATGGAGTTTTGGGAACAGCGGTTACATAAGGAGTATTTGTTGGTAAACCTGTTCCGAATTTTAACGCGTAACTATAATATCTTGGTGTAGGCGGTAGGTTGTTATAGTATGTTAATTTCCCACCTACGAACAATTGTTGCATAGTCCAACCAGGGTAATGAATTGCATCGTTTCCCCAATCTCCGAACAAAGAGACTAAATATTTGTTTCTGCCTTTTGAGGTTGTGTTCCAGAACATTAATTCGGAGTTGATTAAATTCAAATTAATGTCAAAATTATATCCGAATCTTGTTTCGAAATCCTTTTTAGTCAAATCGTTAAAGAAATACTCACGATCTTTAAGTTGGTTGTATTTATATTTCCCGATTATTGTCTCGAGATAAAATCCGTCGAGAACAGCGTCAAAAATTAAAGGAATATCTTCGAAAGAACCGTTGTTAAATTTTACGAAAGCAAAATATTCTATTTCATCGTCGAAATAGCGTTTGCGCAAAATAATGGAAACGTTGCCTAATGAGACCTGTTCGCTTAAGAAATTAAGAAATTTTCTATCAACCTTATTATCATTCAATCGAACATTGTTAGTAGCAATAAATCTGTTTACCAAATCACGCACCATTTCCGGATCGGTTATTATCCACTGCTGTTTTAAGTCATTATAAGTAATTGTATTGTATTCCAGATTGGAATAAATTTTATCGAGTTCGTTAATAACGTTATTCGAATCGACTTTTTGGGCATAAAATGCCGTTGACAAAAGTATCAATATAATTAATATTTGATTTTTAATTTTCATTCTCATAATCCGTATCTATATCTCAATTGAAAGAAATATCCGCCTTTGCTTTCCCATGCTCTCAGCGAGCGCGTTATAGGTTCGGTAATTGTTAAAAATTCAAACCGTAAAGTGTTTTTGGGTGAAAATTCAAAAACTTTTAGCCACGCTCCGGCTGTTAAACGAGTGTCCATAATTCTTAATTGCGCACCTAAAAGAGGCGAACCTGACGGGGCAAAGATGTATTTCAATGCAAGCACAGGAACGATAAAAATTTCTCCCTCGCTATCTTTGGAAGTAAGTTGATTGTTAGAGTTGTAAATTGCCTTCCAAATATCGAAATAAGCAAAACCGAAATCAAAACGGAAACGGCTTGTGCGATGAACATTCGAATTCCAGTAAAACGAAAACGTGGATTCAAACTGCGTGTTTGAATAATAAGCGATTGACGAAGTGCCGGAATAAGGTTGAGTGTATGTCGGGTTAGTGAAACTGTCTCCGCCGATGTAGGCTTTTATTGTCAAATAAGGCAAACCCCATAAACGCGTAAAGCGGAATTCGGCTCCGAAACCTGTATTCAAATTTAATTTTGGGGTATCCGCAATAACGTAAGGTTGTTTGGAGAAAAACTCGCCTTGATTAATGTTAATACGCGCAAATAGTTTTGCGTCTATGTAGGATGCTTTTCTGACATCGACAATATTGCTTGTTCTAAAAATCGAGCGGAAACCGACAAAAATATTGGAAGATTCAAGCGGCAACAAGTTTAAAATCGGTTCAACCGTTGCAACTTCAAATCCGGTGCTTCCTATTTTGAAATCAAAAGCTTTTGTTGAAAAAGTAATTCGGGAGAATGAAACATCGGTTCTTATTGTTGTTTCCCCTTTGCTTCGTCCTCTCCGTGCTTTTTTCTTGTTTTCGGGAACGTAATGCGGATTCATTACTTTTTGGTAATTGAAATAATCGGTATTGTCGAGAGAGGACATTCCCATGTATGTATCTTCTCTTTTTTTGAAATCAATATTTAACAGTGACGGGAGTTCTTCCGTATCGTTTTCTCTCATATAATCTTTAATCAAATCAAGCAACGTGTAGTAATATTGGGAATTGTTCAAGCGTAAGAAATATAAATCTTTGAAAGATAATACTTCCGTTGTGTCGTTGGTAATCTCCCCTGCGGCAAATAGACTTTGGTTTGATTGTCCGTTAATCTTTATTTGATTAACATACATTAAGTAAATTGAATCGAGTTCAATCCCTTTGTTGAGAAAAACTATTTGATATTGAATATCATCACTACTTAGAAAACTGAACGGATCTTTTTTTGAAACGCGCGGAATGTTTTGCAGTTTTGCGGCGGTTTTTTGATCAAATTGGAATACAAGATAATTAAGGTTAAGGTAGTTTTTATCTTTTCTTAATTTTATTGTTATTTTTTTTATTTTTTCATCTACATGCTGGGCGTTAATATTAACAGCGGAAAGTAAAAAGGCGGTTATCAAAAATAGTAATCCGAGTAAATTTGTTCTCTTCATAAACGTGACTTTTATATTGATTGAAATAATATTATCGAAAAATAAAATAAAAATATTAAAAAAATAATATAAAAAATTGCTTTAAATCACACCTTAGTAAATTCTATAATCCTGTATATGGGTTTTTTCTGATATAATTTCAATAACTTCATTCTTTTCGATGATTGCGGCGCTGAGTTTGTTTCCGGAGAATGCGCCGGTATCTATATACAAAGCGTTTGCATCAACGTCAAATTTCGGTTCTTGGAGTTTTGAATGACCTACGACTTGTAATTTCCCGATATTTAATAACGGGTCGCGAGTCCATAACACGCCAATATCGTGCAAATAATCTCTGTTAATTACTTCGTACAAAATGTCAGGTTCGTTTTTGAAATTTTTTGGTAAGAGATTTTTATAATAAACCGAAATTCCGGCGTGCGTTATAAATGCATCCTCGGAATCGATGTACAATTGCTGGTTTGCTATAAAATCTATATGTGAAAGTATTTCGTCTTCGTGTCCTTCGTATGAAGCTAAAGTCGCTTCGTTTCCGTTAAAAATCCATGAACGCGCGAAAGCGCTGGAAGGGTATTTGAAAAAATGATAAAACATATAATCGTGATTCCCGGGCACAAAACGAATTCCGGATTCCATAACATATGAAACTACTTCGTAACTATGATTCCCTCTATCGACCAAATCGCCAAGCGATATTATTTCCGCGTCGGGATATTTTTTCTCGATTTGATGAATAAGTTCAATCAAAGTGTAATAACAACCGTGTATGTCGCCGATAACCGCAATCATTTAAATATGATAAGTTTTTTTAGCAAATTCCGTTAATTCGTCTCTGAACTTCGGGTGAGCGATTTTTATTAATTCGCGCGCTCTTTCTTGAATTGATTTACCGAAAAGGTGCGCTACGCCGTATTCGGTTACAACGTAACGAACATCGCCGCGGGATGTTACAACGCCGGCGTTCGGTTTAAGAGCCGTAACGATTCTCGAAATTTTTTGGTCTTTCGTTGTTGAAGGAAGCGCGATAATCGCTTTTCCGCCTTCGGAATGCGCCGCACCGCGAATGAAATCGACTTGTCCGCCGATTCCGCTGTAAAATTTACTTCCGATTGAGTCGGAGCAAACTTGTCCTGTTAAATCAATTTCAATTGCCGAATTAATCGCTACCATTTTTTTGTTTTTTGCAATCACAAACGGGTCGTTCACATATTCTTGCGGATGAAATTCTATTATAGGATTATTATCGACAAAATCGTACGCTTGTTTACTGCCTAAAACGAATCCGGCGATAATTTTCCCAGGATGAAGCGTTTTTTCTTCGCCGGTAATTACGCCTTCTTCAACCAACTCGATGATTCCGTCGGAAAACATTTCCGTGTGAACGCCAAGATTTCTTCTGTCTCGTAAATATTTAAGAACCGAATCCGGAATTGCGCCGATTCCCATTTGTATTGTCGCGCCGTCTTCGATAAGACTTGCAACGTTTTCGCCGATTTTATCGTAAACTTTAAGAACTTCCGGCGAAGTGTTAGGGTCAACTTGCGGAAGTTCCAAAAGTGGTTCGTCCGCTTCGACAATGTAATCAATTTTGTTGATGTGGATAAAACTATCGCCCAAGCCGCGCGGCATATTTCTATTAATTTGAGCGATTACGGTTTTTGCTTTTTCAGCCGGCGTTTTGATATTGCCCACGTCGATTCCGTAACTGCAAAATCCGAACTCGTCAGGCGGCGAAACGTTAATCAAAGCGACGTCAGGTTGGATAATTCCGTTTTTAAAAAGCAATGTTACTTCGGAAAGAAAAATCGGAATAAACTCGGCGCGTCCTTCGTTTACCGCTTTACGCGTATTTCCGCCAATAAAAAACGCCTTGTGTTTGAAATGTTTTTCCATCCCAGGTTGCATATACGGCAAATCGCCGACGATGAGGATGTGGTAAAGTTCCACGCCGAAAAGTTCATTTTTGCGCTCGACCATTGCTCTTATTAACGCCATTGGAGCCGCGCCGCCAGGTTGAATTACAACTTTATCGCCAGAAGAAATTGCTTTCACCGCTTCTTCGGCGCTTACTACTTTTGATAAATATTTTTTTACCCACGACGCATTTGTGGCCCTATTTAAAACGTTTTCCGTTGTCATAAATTCCTTTCGATATTAAATTAATTTGTCGGGAAAATTCTCAATCTTTTGTATTCCAAGTTAAATGTTTCCGCAAGAAACTCGTTTGTGCAATATCCTTTGTGCGCCCAAACTCCGTTGGAAATTTCCGGTTGCGTCATTAAAACGTGCTCAAGTCCTTGATTGGCAAGCTTCAGTAGAAATTTGATAGTCGAATTTGTAATTGCGTAACTTGCACTGCGTGGAACAATTGCAGGCATATTCGGAACGCAATAATGAATGACGTTATGTTTGACAAAAACCGGATTTGAAATTGTAGTAGGACGGCTCGTTTCCACGCATCCGCCTTGATCGATTGAAACGTCGATTATTACCGCACCGCGCTTCATTTTTTTTACCATTTCCTCGGTAATCAAAGGTTGCGTCATTTCTTGCGTAATGTGAACCGCTCCAATTAGTAAATCGGCAAATTTTGCGCCGCGTTCGATTGTAAACGGATTTGCCGCGACGGTTGTTATATTTTTCCCGAGTAATTCTTCCATTCTCCGTAGTTTATCAATGTTGGAATCGAGAACGATAACTTGCGCGCCGCATCCGATAGCCGCTTGTGCCGCCGTAAGTCCTACAACGCCTGCCCCTAAAATTACAATTGCCGCAGGAGCAACGCCTGGCAATCCGCCCAATAAAATACCTCGACTGTTTTCCGTATTGCTTCCCAAATATCTTGCGCCTTCCTGTATTGCGAGTTGTCCGGCTATTTCGCTCATCATTTGCAGAACCGGAAAATTTCCCGCTTTACCGATAAATTCGTATCCGATCGCCGTAACGTTTTTTGAAATGAGATTTCGCGCGATTTCCTCGCGATTGTAAGCCAAATGAAGAAAAGAAAAAACTATTTGCCCGTCGTACAAATATTCGGCTTCTTCGCTGTTTACCGGCGCGACTTTTACGATAATATCGGAACGTTGAAATACCTCTTCGTGTGAATAAACAATTTGCGCCCCGACTTTTTGATAGTCGTCGTCGCAAAAATTACTGTCCTTTCCTGCTTTGCTTTCAACAAAAACCGTATGTCCGTTTTTTACGAGTTCGTCAACGCCGGCAGGCGCAAGCGCAATGCGTTTTTCATCCGGAAAAGTTTCTTTGGGAATTCCGATTCTCATTTTTTGCTCACTTTTTTTTATTTAGGGCATAAAATACTAAAAAAGTAAAAATCATTGAAAGAGATTTTCTTGCTTTCCGGTAATGAAATGATAACGATTTGTGAATTCAGAACTGTTAAGCAAACTTTATACTTTGTTTAAAAGTAAGAGATTGAACATTAAACGAAAATTACTCATTCTTTTCAGTTAATAAATGGGACGCTGACAACGCGGATTTTATTAAGATGTTTAATGATTTCTT
>WGAL01000184.1 GCA_015494845.1 Melioribacteraceae bacterium | reverse complement strand
GAAAAATACGAATACGATAAATCCCATGAAGAGATAGTTAAAAAAGAACAGAAAATAAAAAAAATAGCAAACATAGCTTTCTTCATTTTTACAATAGTTGTAATAGTTGGCGTGTTGCATTTATTGACAAGCGTTTAATTTATTGCTGAAATAAATCACTCCAAATTTCCTTCCGAAAAAATCATTAATTATATTTAAACTTTCGTTTAAATGAAATGTTGAGATTACTATGATGTTAAGTGAAATTTTATCGAAAGAACGTATTTTGTTTGATGTTAAATTTTCAAACAAAGAAGAGGCAATAACCGCCCTTGTTGAAACGCTTAAAGGAAATCCGCAAGTTTTGGATATTGAGGAAATTAAACGGTCGGTTCTGGAAAGGGAGAAAATTTTATCAACAGGAGTTGGAAACGGCTTTGCAATTCCGCACGCGAAAACTCCAGCCGTTGACGGTTTTTTGCTCGCCGTGGCAAAACTTTCGGAACCGCTTGATTTTGAATCGCATGACGGCAAACCGGTTAAATTGATTTTTCTTTTGGTAGGGAAGGAAAACCTCGTAAGCGAACATATTAAAATGTTAAGCCGAATTTCGCGTTTAATAAATAACGATGAATTTCGCGAGAAATTATTTAATGCTTCCTCTGCCGACGAACTGTATGAATTACTGAAGGAAGAAGAGAAAAAATATTTTTCTTAAAGTTAAGGTTTGAAAATGATTAAAGCTATAAAAGGTACTAAAGATATTTACGCTCCTGAAATATTTGAGTGGCAAGAGTTTGAAAACGTAATCATCTCGGTTTTTGAAAATTTTAACTACGACGAAATTAGAACTCCGATTTTTGAGGAGACTTCGCTTTTTGCCCGTGGAATTGGCGAAGGAACCGATATTGTCGGCAAAGAGATGTACACGTTTACTGACAAAGGCGGAACGAGCCTGACGCTAAAGCCTGAAATGACGGCATCCGTAATGCGTGCGGTTCTTGAACATTCGTTGCACAAAGTTCGCCCGCTAAATAAATTTTATTACATTTCTCCGATGTTCAGACAAGAGCGTCCGCAAGCCGGAAGATTGCGTCAGTTTCATCAATTTGGCGCGGAAGCAATCGGAAGCGACGATCCTTATCTTGATGCGGAAATGATTATTATTCCTTATGTGATTTTAGTGAATTTAGGTCTGAGTAATTTCAAGGTAAAAATAAATACCCTTGGTTCTCCGAACGAACGAAAAGAGTATAAACTTGTTTTGAGAAATTATTTACAACCTAAGTTAAATGAGTTGAGCCCTGAGAGCCGCAGACGTTTTGAAACAAATATTTTGAGAATATTTGACAGCAAGGATAAGCACGATATTGAAATAATGAAAGATGCTCCAAAGATTTCTGACTATGTTTCCGATGAGGACAGTAAGCACATTGAGCAAGTTTGTAGTATTTTGGATTCGTTTCAAATTGAATACGAGATTGATGGTAAACTTGTTCGTGGATTGGATTATTACACAAAAACGACATTTGAAATTACAAGCAACAGCGTCGGAGCGCAAAGCGCACTGGTTGGCGGCGGAAGATACAATTTGCTTTCAACGCAACTCGGCGGACCTGAAATTCCTGCTGTCGGTTTTGCCGCCGGAATGGAAAGGATTTTACTTGCGCTTTCCAATGAAAAAATAAAAATTGCGGATAAGAAAAAGATAGACGCTTACGTGATTGTTGCAGAAAAACAGTTTCGCCAAATCGCTTATGTATTATCTCTTATGTTACGAATGTCCGATGTAATTACAGAAACGGATTATGTAGGAAAAAGCGTAAAAGCCCAAATGCGGGAAGCAAATAAGTTAAATGCTGAATATACCTTGATAGTTGGTCAGGAAACAAAGGAGGGAAATGTTATTTTGAAAAATATGGAAAACGGCAACCAGAAAGTTTTTTCTCTCGATGATATTGAAGAACTTATTAATGAAATCATCCTAGGAGAATATAATCCTGACGAATTGGAAGAACTTCCGCCGGATGAATACATAAATTAAAATGAAAAAGATTTACGGCAGAAAACCGGTTCTGGAGGCAATAAATTCAGGACGGGAAATTGACAAAATAATAATTAATTTTTCGGCTCACAGTCTGATTATTGAAAAAATAATTATTGCCGCAAAAAAGAGAAACATAAAACTCACAAAACTTTCGCCTCAAAAATTTTCCAAGTACGAACAAAACAATATAAACTCGCAAGGCGTTATTGCATTTGTTTCCGGATTAAAATTTTATTCCGTAGAAGATTTGTTGCTGGAAAAACCTAAAAATAAGTTTCATTTCTTTCTGATTTTAGATACAATTCAAGATACGCATAATCTCGGTGCAATTTTCAGAACCGCAGAAGCGGCTGGTATTGACGGAATAATTCTTACTGAAAATAATTCCGCGCCAATTAACGACACGGTAGAAAAAACTTCCGCCGGCGCGCTTTCATATTTGAAAATAGCAAAAGTTACAAATCTGGCTAATGCAATTAGGACGTTGAAAGACAACGGAATTTGGGTTATTGGAACTTCGCTTGAAGCTCAAAAAAGTTATGATGAAATTGATTATAAAGCACCGGTTGCTATTGTTATTGGAAACGAAGAGAAGGGTATTCGTCCGCTAACGGCAAAGCTTTGCGACGAATTGGTAAAAGTTCCGATGCTTGGTAAAATTCAATCGCTAAATGTTTCTGTTGCAACAGGAATTATGCTGTACGAAGTTTTGCGACAAAGGAAAAATTCAGAAAGCGAAAAATAATCTTACCATTTTTGCATATCTTATTTTGCCGAAATGACCATGAAAGAAAAAATCAAAGAAGCTGTTGAATTAATTAAAAGCTCAACTCACACAACCGTTTTTACCGGGGCGGGAATTTCGGTCGAAAGCGGAATTCCGCCGTTTAGAGGCAAAGACGGTTTGTGGAGCAAATATGATCCGATGGTTTTGGATATAAATTATTTTTACATGCATCCAGAAAAATCATGGAAAGTAATTCGAGAAATTTTTTACGAATATTTCGAGAAAGCCAAACCGAATTTCGCACACTACGCTATAGCCAAACTCGGAGGAATGAATTTGGTTCAAGCTGTTATTACCCAAAACATAGACGGTTTACACACGGAAGCCGGAAGTAAAACGGTTTACGAATTTCACGGGACATCCAAAACACTTATGTGTATTGAATGCCAAGAAAAATATGAAGTAGAGAATTTGGATTTAAGCAATATTCCACCCTGTTGCACAAGATGTGGAGGCATACTAAAACCGGATTTCATATTCTTCGGTGAAGCAATTCCTGAACCAGCCGGAACACTTTCGTTTGAAGAAGCAGAAAAGGCGGATGTTTTTATTCTTGTTGGCACAAGTGGTAAAATTGTACCGGCAAGTTATATTCCATTCAGAGCAAAAGAAAACGGCGCAAAGATAATTGAAATAAATAAGGAAGAATCTAAATATACTTTGGAACATTTATCCGATTTGTTTTTAAAAGAGAATGCTGTTGAAATTTTCAAAATGATAATGCAAGAGTTAAACTAAATCAACTGATTTAGTTTGAGCGCTAAGATGAAAGCAACAGTAGTGATGAAAATGGTACAAGATTAAAAACGGTGGCAAAAGTTGTCCTGCAAAATTTAGGCATATAATTTAATGAGTCTATAAAAGAATAAATCTTTATCATTTACGCCTCTTAGTTTTT
>WGAL01000183.1 GCA_015494845.1 Melioribacteraceae bacterium | reverse complement strand
GTATAAAAATTATTTTGACTTACGGCGAAGAAAATTTTCAATTCTTCGAATGATTTTGAAATTTCCGGCGCGCCGATTTTTTTCAACAGTGCGAAAAGATTTTCATACGAGCCGGAAATAACGTGTTGTCCATAATCGGTTTCTTGAAATTTAGTTTCGGGAAAGTTTATCGCTTTTATTCTTCCGCCAAGTTTTCGCGTAGCTTCAACGAGTTCGACTTCAGCGCCGCATGAAGTTAATTCCACCGCCGCCGAAAGTCCAGCCAAGCCTCCGCCGATTATCAAAACTTTCATCCGCTTAACTTTCCGCGAATAATTTCTGTAACTACAATCTTTATTTGCTCTAATTTCGAAACGGAAAAACGATTTTCGAAAACATTGAATTTCCCTTTCTTAATTTTTTCGAGCAGCGAAAAATAAATTTTTCCCATTGCTTGCGCCGGATACAAAGTTCCGTAATCGCTTTGCGGAAAATACTTATCCGCTTCGGCGTAATACGAACGCGCAATTTCGTAAAGCTCGCGCATAACCGAGTAAAAAGCGTCGTTGTAAACGCTCGCCGAAAGCTCGCGTTCCGTGTAACCGTGTTTTTCAAGTATTTCAAGCGGAATGTAAATTCTGCCGTTTGCGTAATCGGTTTTTACGTCGCGCATAATGTTGGTTATTTGCAACGCTTTGCCAAGAGCAATTGCAAAATTTTTCGCGCGCTCGTCCGTAAAACCCAAAATGTGAATAATAATCAATCCGACGGTTGAAGCGACAGAATACGCGTAACGTTCGAGTTCGGCGATTGTTTTAATATTCTCGAAATCCAAATCGCTTTTTATTCCGGCGAGTAAATCGTAAAAGTAAACGCGCGGGATTTTGTATTTGTTAATTATTTCCGTAAGCGAGTTCAGTAATTTGTCGGAACCGTTGCCGTCTAACGATTTTTGGAATTCGTTTTCCCAAGTTTCGAATTTTTTCAGTTTCTCGTCTTTTGCGTCGTTTTCGTTGTCGATAATTTCATCGGAAAGGTGCGAGAAGGCGTAAAAAATTTTCATCGCCTCGCGCTTTTCTTTTGGTAGCAATGCAAACGCGTAATAGAAACTGCTTTTACTATTTTCGTTTTTTGTGTTCATTTTAAATAGTAAAGTTAAGAATTTTTGAAACCACAAAGGACACAATCCGCCAAAGGCGGAAAGCACGAAGAACACTGTGCCCTTAGTGAAAAAAACTTTGTGAACTTTGTGGTTTCATTAAGTCCCGAAATTAAAATGGAAAAATAAATCCCATTGGCTTAACTTTGATTTTTAAATTGCAAAAAATTCGGAAATGCTAAAAAATCTCTACATCAAAGATTACGCGCTGATTGACGAAATCGATATTGAATTTCAAAAAGGTTTTAATGTTATTCTTGGCGAGACCGGCGCGGGAAAGTCAATATTGATAGGCGCATTGGGATTGCTAATCGGCGAACGCGCGTCGTCCGAAGTAATTAGAAAAGACGCGAAAAAAGCGATTGTCGAAGGTGCGTTTGAAATTTCCGGATTGCAGAAAGTAAAAGCGGTTC
Source organism: Melioribacteraceae bacterium (assembly GCA_015494845.1). Lineage (GTDB taxonomy): Bacteria > Bacteroidota > Ignavibacteria > Ignavibacteriales > Melioribacteraceae > WGAL01. The sequence goes on along the minus strand of WGAL01000183.1, from coordinate 6,391 downwards.
TCGAAAAAATCGATATTGATTTTGACGACGAGTTAATCATTCGTCGCGAAATTTCAGCAAAAGGAAGCAACCGGATTTTTTTAAACGACACGCCCGTAACGCTTGCCGATATTAAACTTCTCGGCGATTTGCTTGTGGATTTGCACGGACAACATTCGCATCAATCGCTTTTAAGAACCGAAAAACACATCGATTTTCTCGATGAACTCGGCGATTACCAAAACGAAATTGAGATTTTCCGTGGGAAGATTTCCGCGCTTGAAAGCAAACGCGCAGAACTTCAAGAACTTTTGGCGAAAGAAAAAGAATTGAAAGAAAAACTCGAACTTTACGAATTCAAACTGCGCGAAATTGACGAAGTGGCACCGGAAGAAGGCGAAGACGCGACGCTGGAAGCCGAGTTGAGAATTTTGGAAAACGCCGAGTTCCTTTTTAACGCGACGAACGAAATTTACGCGACGCTTTACGATTCCGAAAATTCAGCTTACGATTCGCTTTCGCTTGTCGAGAAAAAGGTTTCCGAACTTGTGCGTTACGACGAGCAATTCAGAGAGCACGCGGACGATTTGGCGAATATGCTTTCCGCAATTTCCGACATTGCCGACTTTATGAGAAATTACAAGGACAATCTCGAACTCGACCCGGAAATTTTGGAAAGCAAGCGCGAGCGTCTCGGAGCGTTGAATTTATTGAAGAAGAAATACGGCGGTTCGTTGAAAGCGGTTCTGGAATTTAGGGAAAAGATTTACAACGATATTAATCTCGCGCAAAATTTTACTTTCGAAATTGAAAAATTGCAAGACGAAATTTTAACTTTGCGGAAAGAAGCGGGCGAGGTTGCGCAGGAAATTTCTAAAAAGCGTAAGCAAACTACCCGAAAAATCGAGCCGGAAATTATAGACGCGCTTAAAAATCTTGGCATTACGGACGCTACTTTTTCCGTCGCATTGACGCAGAAGGGCGCCGACGCCGGAAATACGGTTCTTATAAATGGGAAAAATTTTGTTTACAACAAAAACGGAATTGACGAAGCGGAATTTCTGATTTCGACTAATCCCGGCGAGGAATTGAAACCGCTTGTTAAAATTGCGTCGGGCGGAGAAATTTCGAGAATTATGCTTGCGCTTAAAACTTTGCTTGCCGAAAAGGACAACATTCCGCTTTTGATTTTTGACGAAATCGACACGGGAATTAGCGGACGGATTGCGAAGAAAGTCGGCGGCGAAATGCGCAAACTCGCCGCTACGCACCAAATTATTGCGATTACGCATCTTCCGCAAATCGCGGCGTTTGCCGAACATCTTTATGTAATCGAAAAACGGAAAGAGGAAAACCGCGCCGTAAGCAAAATACGCAAAGCAAACGGCGATGAAATTTTGCTTGAAATCGCGCGACTAATTAGCGGGGAAACCGTAACGGACGCCGCAATTAAGCATGCCAAAGAATTACTTTCGAGCGTTTAATTTGAATATCAATTTGCCTCAATCGCAGAACTGAAGTGAAAAATCTCGAACAAATATTGCGGGAATATTTCGGCTTTGAAAAATTCCGCGAAGGACAAAAAGAAATAATCGAATCGATTATTTTGGGTTATCCCACGCTTGCCATTTTACCGACCGGCGGCGGAAAATCGCTTTGTTATCAATTGCCTGCGATGATTGCGGAAAAGCCGTCGATTGTGATTTCGCCGATGATTTCATTGATGAAAGACCAAGTCGATAAATTAAACAAAACCAAACTGCAAGCGGCTTTCGTGAACAGCAGTCAATCTTTCCGCGAATCGGAAGCGGTTTTGCGTCTCGTTGCTGAAAACAAAATAAAGTTGCTTTATCTTTCGCCGGAAAAAATTACTTCGCCGAATTTTTTGCGTCGATTGAAGGAAACCAAGTGGGAATATCTTTTTGTTGACGAGGCGCATTGCATTAGCGAGTGGGGACACAATTTTCGTCCGAGTTACCGTAAGATTTACGATTTCGCAAAGGAACTCGGTTTTGAGGTAATTTCCGCTTTTACCGCTACCGCAACGCCGGAAGTAAGGCGCGACATCGCTTTTCAATTGCGAATGGACAATCCGAAAATTTTCGTTCGCGGTTTTGAGCGTCCGAACCTTGCGTTAAAGGTTCTCAAGCCGCACGACAAAAAAAGCAAACTCGCCGCTATTTTGCGTTCGAATAAATTGCCGGCAATTGTTTATTGTTCCACGCGGAAGGAAACGGAGGAAGTCGCCGATTTTCTGAGGTTGCAAGGTTTTGCCGTAAATCATTACCACGCCGGTTTGTCTTCCGAATTGAGAAAAATGATTCAGGAAGATTTTCTTTCCGACAAACTCGAAGTGATTGTCGCGACGAACGCGTTCGGAATGGGAATTGACAAAAACGACATCCGCGCAATTATTCATTACAACATTCCGGCTTCGCTCGAGCATTATTATCAGGAAATCGGGCGCGCCGGACGCGACGGGAAGCGTTCTGAGATTTTTCTCTTTTACTCGAAAAGGGATTTTGCGGTTCACGAATATTTGATTGAAAATTCTTTTCCGGACGAAAACGAAATAAGAACCGTTTACAACGGCATTGCCGATTATATGCGCGTTGCTCTCGGTAGTTCTTACGACGAAATGTTGCCGATTGACAAACAAGTTTTGAAATATTTTGAAACGAAAAACATCGGTCGCGCAAAACTCGAAAACGCTTTGAAAGCGCTTGAACAATCCGACTATTTGAAAATTGTGCAACCGAACGCGGGCGATTATAAAATTCAGTATTTGCTCTCGCCGCCGGATTTGAAAATTTACATCAGAAACATTGCGAAAAAAGAATACTCGGAAATTCTCGTTCAACTTGCGCGAATTTACAAAGCCGAACCGTTTTCTTCCGCCGTGAAAATTTCGCCTTATAAAGTTGCGAACCAACTTTCGTTAAATCCAAATTATGTTATCGAAAAATTGCGTGAACTCGATGTAAAGGGAATTTTAAAATTCGAAGAACCGCTTGAATTTATTGCCGTCCGGCTTACAACAACGCGAGTGCGGGCAGTTGATTTGCAAATCGACAACGAAAGCAACGAGAAGTTAATCGAGCGCGCTCTTGAAAAATTAAAAACAATCCGCGATTACGCGCAAACGGAAAGTTGCCGTATGGATTTTATTTTAAAATATTTCGGCGAAGAGAAAAATTACCGATGCGGAATTTGCGACAACTGCGCCGGCGAAGGCGGTTCGAAAAACAAAATTACCGGCTATCTTGAAGATATTATTTTACAAGCGGTTTACAATTTGAAAGGCGAAATCAAGCCGTCCGATTTTATGCGCGCGTTGATTGGCAAGGACGAAATGCTATGGAAAAGCGTCGTGCCGGATTTCGGAATTCTCGAAAATTATTCGTTAATCGAACTCGACGAAGCATTTGAAAATCTTTTGGAGAGCGGAAAAATAAAACTGCGCGACGGGAAAATCCACGCAATTGCAAGAGAAGAAACCGCGCAGAAAAAAAATTCCGATTACGAAACTGAACTTCGTCTTTACAATAAACTTGTGGAATTGAGAAAAGAAACTGCGAAAAAATTCAACCAGCCGGTTTATATGATTTGCTCGGACGAAACTTTGCGCGCAATCGCAAAATCGAAACCGCAAAGCCAATTCGAGTTGCTCGCGATAAAAGGATTTACGCGAACCGTTTACAATAAATTCGGCGAAGATGTTTTGGAATTGGTGAGAAGATTAACAAACGAAGATTAGTATCAAAACTAAATCAAATAAAGCGTAGGGGACGCATTCTCCGCGGCGAATTTTTGAAGGGACAACTCGCGAGTTGTCCCTACTACCAACAGATTTTACTTTGCATACAACTTTTCTCTCACGCTTTCCGGCAATTTTTCTTTCGGAATGAAAATCTCAATTTGTCCCATTGAATAAGGCGCGATTTCGTATTGGTTAAAAAGGAATTTCAAACCGTCGTGCAAGATTAAGAAATTTCCGTTGAGCGAAAATCCTTTGTTTTTACCAAACCAAAATCCGGCGTCGGTAAGTTTTTCGTTCTCTTTGACTTTGTATTTCGCGCGTAAAATTTTTTCGCCGATTTCATCGAGCGCCGATTTTTCTTGGTCGGTAAACAATTTATCGTATTCCAAAATAGTTTGATTTTCAACGTCGAAATTGTAGTAATTAGTCGTAGTGTTTCCGTGCGCGCCGCCGGTAAACGAATAAAAATCGAACTGCGCCGCAACGTAAGGAAGGTTAATTTCTATTACCTCAAATTTTTCACGGTAATCCCAAGGAACTTTGTAATCGGGCATATCGTTAATAAAATCGCGGTATTCGGAAATAAATTTTTGCGAAACTTTTTTGAACAATTCCTTAAATCCAGAGAACTTCTGCTTGAGATCGTTTTTGAAAAGAGTAAGCGAAAAATTGTTAATGAAATCAACGTCGTAATTTTGCGAAGCGAGCGAATCGTAAGAAAACGAAATCGTTACGCACGCGCCTTCGTCGCAATTTCCCCATTCGGCTTTTTTTTCGATTGTAAAAACTTTAATATCGTTCTCTTTTTTCGATTGCGAACACGCGCTTAAAAGCAGAAGCGCAGTAAACACAATTAAATATTTTTTCATAATCGAATTCCCATTTAAAATTAAAAAGCGCGCAAAAGTTAATTTGCGCGCCAATAAATTTACCGCGATTAATCTTTCATTCTTCCGCCGTGTTCCTCGTTGATGAAAATCCAACTCACGACTTTACCAATATCTACGCCTTTGAAATTATTCCAATAGCGTTTGTTCCTTACATACATCGAGCTTGTATCGTCTTCCGGAATTGAATTCGCTTCGTCAATCATCGCTTTAATTCGTTCTTTCCACTTGTCAATATTTTTCACGCGCAAATCAACCCAGCCGTCTTTCGCCCACAAGTCGATGTTTTCCGGCGTAATTTCAAGTTCGTTTTCGCCGCGGAACGGAGGAATTTTAATTTCGTTTCCGCGCAAAAGATTTTTCCCGTCAGGCAAAAGAACCGGTATTCCGATTGAAAGCATTTGATTTCTCAACTCGCCGTTTGTTTTGATTATTTTTGTCATTTTCTCGGAAAGCTCCGCGGAATCAAGCGACGGAATGTTTTCCATATCTTTTGCGATAAGTTTTATCAAATGAATTTCGTAAAGCAATTTTGAAAGCCGCGGCGGGCCTAACAACTCGAACGCAACGCTATCGACGTTGTGAATTTTTTCGAGTTCTTCGAGTTTTTCAACCGCAAAGTGTTGCAAAAATCCTGCGCGGTAAGTCGGTTCAAGCGTTGCGTTATCGAGCGCGTTAATTATATCGTGCCCGGTGTTTCCGCCTTGAATTTCAAAAATCACGTCGTCCGCTATTTCCTGCGGCGTAACGTATTCCATTTGTCCTTGCGAAGTAATCGCCTCGAATTCCCCGCGCGAAAAAGTTCCGTTTTCGCCGGTATCGATAAACACCGATTTCAGCGTTTCGCCGGTTCTGTTGAATTTTTCGCCGACGTTCAATTGCAATTTCCCTTCCAATTTGAATGGCGAATCGAACGGAACATCTACGATTTCAATCGCTTTTCCGCGCCGTTTAATTTCTCCGAAACCGATTCGCTTCCACGCAATCGCCGCCGTCGGCTTAATTTCCTTGATTATAGGCGCTTCGGGCGTTCTTCCCATTAAGAAAAGCAAAAGCGTGTGCGCCCCGGCGACCGAAGATTTACTCAACAACACGCGGGAAGGTCTTTCCTCGCTGTGCGTGTAAGGAATGTTCAAGCCCATTCCGCCGGTTCCGCTTGTTCCGATTTTTACGTAAATTTTCGTTCCCGCCTCAAGCATCGAATTGTAAAGCGTTTGAATGTGGCGAATCAATTGCGGAACGTAAAGCGTGCAAAGCAGTTGCTCGGTCGCTTTAATTATTTCCTCTTTCCCGGGATTGCTCGAAATCAATTTCTTGATGTTTCTGTAAGAAGTGTAAACGTCCTGGTAAGCGATTCCAGTCGCCGAGTTAATCGCGTCGATTAAAATTTCCGGTTTGTATTTCATCAATAAATTGTAAAGGGACGACGCTTTCAGAATATTGTCGTCGAGTTCGTCCATAATGTCGGAAAGCAAAGTAGCGCGCTTTTGCGGGTCGTTTAAGATTTCGTATCTGTCCAAATCCTTGAAGTCGTTGCGGACAAAAATATTGCCCCACCACGGAATAAAGTAATCTTCCGGCAAGCCGGGATTTTCCTTGCGCAAATTTTCGCAAGCTTCCTCCGCTTCCGATTTTTTAAGCGAAGTTACAATTATTCGCTTGGGATTTTTTTTGATAATTTTTCTGATAATCGCGTTCCCGACTAAACCCCAACCGCCGAGAACTAAAACTGTCTTTCCTTGAATGTCCATATTTTCCTCTAATT
>WGAL01000182.1 GCA_015494845.1 Melioribacteraceae bacterium | reverse complement strand
TCAATTCTTTCGCGGGGCGTAGGTTTTAACGATGCGGAAAAACTTTCCGGATTCATATGCTCGATGCTGTTGAACGGAATCAAATTAATTTTTGAAGGAATTCGCCGCGTAAGTTTTATTAATCTTTTAATGTCTTTCGCGCGATCGTTTAGTCCGTCGAACATCGTATATTCGAAAGTAATTCGCGTTTTGGTTTTTCGCGCATAATATTCAAGCGATTCGTAAACTTCTTTCAAAGGATATTTTTTATTTACCGGCATCAATTGCGAGCGAATATCGTCGAAAGTTGAGTGCAAGGAAAGCGCAAGTTTAACGCGCAATCCGCTATCGGCAAGCGCAATGATTTTCGGCGGAATTCCGGCCGTGGAGACGGTAATCCGGTTTTTGCTTAATCCGCGCGTTTCTTCCGATATAAAAATTTCCGTCGCTCGAACCGTATTTTCGTAGTTCAACAGCGGTTCGCCCATTCCCATAAAAACAATGTTTGTGATTTGCTTTTTGTAAACGCTTTGCAAAAGCAAATATTGATCGACAATTTCCGACGCCGTTAAATTCCGCTTAAATCCCATAAGTCCGGTAGCGCAAAATTTACAATCGAGCGGACAACCGACTTGCGTGGAAATACAAAGCGTCGTGCGCTTTCCTTCGGGAATAATTACAGCTTCTATCGTGCGGTTATCGTGAGTAACAAGCAAATGTTTTTCCGTGCCGGTTGAATCGGAAATCATTTTGCCGCGCAGAGCAAGAGAAAAAACTTCGGCGTTCTCCTTTAATTTGTTGCGTAAAGTTTTAGGTAAATTCAACATTTTGTCGAAATCGAAAACGCGCTTGTCGTAAATCCACTCGAAAACTTGTTTCGCGCGGAATTTCGGTTCGCCCAATTCCGTGAAAAATTTTTCGAGTTCTTCTTTTGTTTTTCCAGTTAGAATAAATTTATTCGCCATATAAAATTTTTTCCGTGCTTTCGCAAAGAATGTGTCCGATTGTAATGTGTCCTTCCTGAATACGCTGAACGTTTCCGGAAGGAACAGTAATTGCTATATCGACCAATGGTTTCAGTTTGCCGCCGTTTCCGCCGAGCAATCCGATTGAAACCATATTTTTACTTTTCGCTTTTTTCACAGCTCTAATTACGTTTTCCGAATTCCCGCTTGTGGAAATTGCAATCAGAACATCGCCCGCGCTTCCAAGTCCCTCGACATTGCGAGCAAAAACATTTTCAAATCCGATGTCGTTTCCACCAGCTGTTAGGTTAGACGAATCAGTCGTTAGCGCAATTGCCGGAATTGCCGGACGGTTCAAGTCGTGACTTAAGCGAATCATAAATTCCGTCGCAAGATGCTGAGCGTCCGCCGCGCTGCCGCCGTTCCCGCAAAAGAGAATTTTACCGCCGTTTTTTACCGAGTTCACAATCGCGTCTATTGCGCTATGAATTTCATCTGAACACGTCGATAAAATATTAAGTTTTGTCTCGGCGCTTTCTTTTAGTGATTCTTCAATGAATTTTTTTACATCCATTTTTCTTGCCAAATTTTTAAAAATTGTAAACTAAAATAAATATTAGCGGTTCAATTAAAAAGGATTTACTCTGAGCGAAATGTTGGAAAACCGCAGAGTAGATTTAGGGAAAACAAATTCACAAAGTAATATACATTCAAAGGCGATTTGTTTTCGGCGAGAGCTTTAATTTCAAAAGTTAAACCATATTTTTTCTCTAATAACTTCGATAATTTCACTCTCGCTTTGCTATGTGTATATATACTTATCTCAACAATCTTTCGCTTAGTATTTCCTGTACATTTCTTCTTCCGTCAAGAGCACAATGGATATAAACTAAGCTTTTGTCAATTTCATAAAATATTCTGTACGGACGACGAAGAATTTCCAAATATTTCTTTATTCCGGTTTGTCGCAATTCTTGGGGAATATGTCCTCTTTCAGGAAATTTTTCCAGTTTATACAAAGTCTTTTCGAGCGAAACCAAAAGTTTGTTTGCGGAAGAAATACTGTCATTTAAGGCGATATACAAAAAAATTTCCTTCAAGTCTCGCTTTGCTTCCGGGTCAATTAATACTTTGTACTTCTTCATTTTATTACAGAGATTTTAGGTCTTTCCGCAACTCGTCAAACGTCGATTCAATATCCGTTGCCTTTTTGCTCTTGGCGTTAGTCATCGCTAATAATTTCAGCATCGCCATTGTTTCCTGCATTTTTTCGTATTGTTTGATGTCTTGAACAACAACTTTCGCCTCGCCGTTTTGAGTAATAACAAATGTTTTTTGATTTTTATTAATATCCTCAATCAACTTTGCGGCGTTTGCTTTCAAATAACTTATCGATTTAACCGTTTCGCTCAATTTCATAATACAGTCCTTTTTTAGACCAAATTTAATCCATGTTAATATTT
>WGAL01000181.1 GCA_015494845.1 Melioribacteraceae bacterium | reverse complement strand
GCTTTAAGAAAATTAAAGACGAAGAAACGGCAAAGGAACTCGAACGCGAACTTTCAGAAAAGAAATTCATTTCTGATTACAAAATTTATTTCGATGAGTTTTTTAATGTCTTTCCTCCGCAGTTGAAAATCGACGAAAAAATCGGAACGGCAATCCGTGAAAATTTTCCGCAAATAAACAAGGAATTTTTCCTTCAATTCGACGCGAGCAATTTTACCAAAACGGAAGAACTAATTAAAATTATCGAACCGGTTCTACAAGGCGATGTTTCGGTTCTGAGAACCGCGTCAAACAAAATTAATTTGCTTCCGTCTGTTTGGATAAAGCAAACTGGCGAAATTGCTGAAGAATTTGTTTTTGCAAAATTTCAAGATGCGCTTGCCAAATATCTCGCCTTGAAATTCAAATACGAAAGTTTTTCGCGCTTGTATTCCGAAGTGGAGAAAAAACTCGAACGCGATTTGGATTTTTACGCAAACAAGTTAAATAATTTGAGAGCGCGCGTTAAAGCCGGTTCTCGCGATACTGAATACAAATTGAAAGCGGATTTGCTGCTTGCGAATATTTACCGCGTTCAGAAAGGCGCGGAAAAAGTAACGCTTACAGATTTTGCCTCCGGCAAGCCGTTGGAAATCGAACTTGACGCAAAACTTTCGCCGATGCAGAACGTCGAGAAATATTACGAAAAAGCGCGCGACGAAAAAATCAATTTTGAAAAATCCAAGCAAATGCTTGCAAGCACAGAAAAAAAATATTTCGAACTTTTGGATATTAAAGAAAAACTTGCTACTATTAACGACGTTAAAAGTTTGAAAGAGTTGAAGAAAAAATTGAAATTGGACGATAAAACGAAAAAGAACGAAACCGGAATAAATTTTAAATACAGAAAATTTTTGATTGACGGGAAATATCAAGTTTATGTCGGGAAAGATTCGCGGAGCAACGACGCGCTTACGCTTCGTTTTGCTAAGCAAAATGACATTTGGTTTCACGCGCGCGGCGTTTCCGGTTCGCACACGGTTTTGAGAATTGAGAACGCGAAAGAAGCTGTTCCGAAATCTGTTCTGAAAAGCGTCGCTTCGATTGCGGCTTTTTTCAGCAAAGCGAAAACAGCTAAACTTGTTCCTGTTGCTTACACGTTCAGAAAATTTGTTCACAAAAGGAAAGGCGCACCGGCAGGACAAGTCGTGATTTCGCGGGAAACCGTCTTGATTGTTCCGCCGGAAATACCAGAAAATGCGGAGGAAATTTATGACTGACGGATTGAAAATAATTAAAATTGAATCTGCGCTAGCAAACGCAAGAAAAGAATTAGCGAACGCAAAAAAAGCTCACGACGAAGGAAATCACGGCAAGGCAAGGACTTGCGCGCGCCGCGCCGTGGGATTTGTAGTAGGCGTTTGGTTGGAGGATAATCCGGACAGAATATACGGCAAAAGTTTTATGAACCATTTGCGCGGAATTCTCGCCGATGAAAAAATTCCCGACGAAATAAAAGAAGCGGCGCAAGAACTTGTTAAACGTCCGCAGTTTGATGAAATACTCGGCGAAGAAGCTATTGAAAGCGCAAACGAGATTATTGATTATTTCACCAAGTTGTTAGAGGCAAAAGATGAGTAAAGTTTCGGTTCTGAAAGAGTTGTGGGAATTCCTGAAAGTGCGGAAAAAATGGTGGCTTTTGCCGATAATAATTTTTTTGGTTCTTTTAGGCGGATTGATAATCTTAACGCAAGGTTCTGCAATCGCGCCGTTTATTTATGCGTTGTTTTAGTAGAAGGTTAAAAGGTTCAAAGGCGCAGAGGCGCAAAGGTTTTTGTCATTGCGAGCGAAACGAAGCGACGAAGCAATCTCTAGCGCCGTCTGTCATTGCGAGCGGAACAAAGTTAAGCAAAGCAATCTGTCGGTTCAGTAAGCCCACGCTAAGTATTCGGTAGATTGCCACATCCCGACTGCGTCGGGATTCGCAATGACGCGAGTTATTTATTCTTGATTTTAATATTTGTAGAGTCGCGATTCGCCGTGACGAATTACGCCTTTACGGTAATCATGTAAATCAGATAATCACAAAAATCATGGTTCGGGACAATCTAAGTAAATCATAATAAAATCAGTTAAATCAGCGTACTATAACGGATGTAATAATGAATGAAGAAGAAAGATTAATACGAGAGAAAGAATTTCACAACAAGCGTTTCGGCGAAGGCGATACAAAACGGTCGAAGGTAAGAAAATATTATGATGCCAATCAGCATGTAAAGCTGTCTCTTATACACAT
>WGAL01000180.1 GCA_015494845.1 Melioribacteraceae bacterium | reverse complement strand
TTCTTTGTGCCTTCTCTGTGAAATTTGTGGTTTCCGCTTTGCGTCCGCTTTAGCGGATTGCGTTCGACGTAGGCGGATTGCGGTGAAATTGTTTCACGTGAAACAAAAAATTACTTCCCAATACAGAATTTATCAAAAATATTATTAAGAATATCGTCCGTTGTAACTTTTCCGATAATTTCATCGAGGAATTCCGCGGCGGCGCGTAAATCGACAGAAATGAACTCTTGCGTCATATTCTCTCGAATTGAAACCACCGCTGATTCGAGCGATTTTTTCGCTTGCCGCAACGCCTTGTAATGGCGCGCGTTCGAAACGATTGCGGTTTTTTCCGAATAAGTTTTAGAACCGAGCGCTCTGTTTTTTAGTTCGGAAAGCAACTCGTCAATTCCCTTTCCGGTTTTTGCGGAAATATTAATTCCGCGCGCTTGCGGTTCTGCAATGTCGGTTTTGTTAAAAACGACAAGAACAGATTCTTCCGGCTTGAATTCTATAATTTTTTCGTAAAGATCTTCGTCAAAACCTTCGGTCGCGTCGTTCAGGAAAAGCACAACATCGGCGTCTTCAATCGCTTTTCTGCTTCTCAAAACGCCTTCTTTTTCGATATTGTCGGAAGTTTCGCGAATGCCGGCGGTGTCGAACAACTTAAACAAAAATCCGTCAATATTCAATTCCTCGCGGATTACGTCGCGCGTCGTTCCGGGAGTTTCGCTTACGATTGCGCGTTGCTCTTTCAAGAAATAATTAAGCAAAGAAGATTTTCCCACGTTCGGTTTTCCTACAATCGCAACGTTTATTCCATCGCGAATAACTTTGCCGAAACTGTAAGTCGCGAGAAGTTTATCGATTTCCTCAATTATTTTTTTTATTTTCTCTTCGAGTTCCTCGTAAGGCAAAAATTCCAAATCTTCCTCGGCAAAGTCGAGTTCCAATTCCGTAAGCGAAAGCGCTTCGAGCAAAGATTCGCGCATCGAGTTAATTTTTTGCGATAAAAGTCCGTCGAGTTGATTTCTCGCGCCGCGCAACGATGCCTCGGTTCTCGAAGAAATTACATCCGCCACGGCTTCGGCTTGCGCAAGGTCGATGCGTCCGCTTAAAAACGCGCGTAAAGTAAACTCTCCGGGTTCGGCGGCGCGCGCGCCTTTTTCAAGCAAAAGCGAAATTATTTTTTCCACGATTAGCGGATTTCCGTGCGCGCTTATTTCAATCGAATCTTCGCCGGTGTAAGAATGCGGCGCTTTGAATACGGAAATCAGAACGTCGTCGATTGTTTCGTTTTCCGTATTAACAATTCTGCCGTAGTGAATAGTGTTTGGCTTTGCTTCGGTAAGTTTAACAGAGCCGCGAAAAACTTTGTCCGCGAGTTCCGCGCAGCCTTCCCCGCTTAAACGGATTACGGAAATAGCGCCTTCTCCCGGCGGCGTTGCCAACGCAACGATTATGTCTTCTTTGAATATTTTCATATTATCTACCAACGATTGTTTTTTTGTAGTGACAACTCGCGAGTTGTCACCACGGATTTCATAATTAAAAAGCGGATAAAAATTACACAACAATTTATATCGTAGAGACGCCCAACTCGGGCATCTCTACAGAAAGAATAATTCTTGTAAGTTATTTTATTTCAATAACTTAGGGCGATTTTGCAGATAAATAATTATCCTTAAAAAATAAAATCCGGCTTGCAAGTTTTTTGGAAAACTAACAAGCCGGAAAAATTATTTACGCAATCATTTCGGATTCTATTAAAGTCTTTTGCAATCTGCGCGTCGCCGCATTTAGCATTTCTTCTAATTCGTCTTCATAGAAGAATTTTTCGCCGAACGCCGGTTCCAGTTCGTTTAACCATGTCGCATTTTTGTCGAATTTCGCAAAAAACGGGCGTTTTACCCAATCGGGATTACGCGCTTGAATGAAATTAAGGACGAAAACTTTCTCGCCGTTAATTTCCGCAATTCCGTCTATTGCAACTTTCCCCGGCAAAGCGGACATTGACGGACCGCGAACGGTTCTCATCAATCCGGAAACTTGCGCGTAAGCGTCGCGGTAAACTTCGAGCGCGCGCCAAAGCGGAACGGCGAAATATTCTTTTGCGCCCGTATCGCGTTCCACAAAGAAATAATAAGGAATCATTCCGAGATTTACTTGTTCGCGCCACATTTCAGACCAAACGTCCGCGTTGTTGTTTATGTGATTAATTAACGGCGATTGCGTTCTTATTTGCGCGCCGGTTGAACGAATTCGCGAAACCGCGCGTTGCAAAACTTTTGTGGAAAGCTCGACCCGGTGATTGAAATGCGCCATAATTGCAAGGTGTTTGCCGGAATTAACAACTTTTTCGAACAAACGCAAAATATCGTCGGCGTCTTTATCCGTTACGTAGCGGTAAGGCCAATACGAAAGCGATTTCGTTCCGATTCTGATGTTTCTGATATGATTAAATTCTGGCGCCAAAAGCGGCTCGATGTAAATTGCGAGTTTTTCCGCGGTCATCACCATCGGGTCGCCGCCCGTGATTAAAACATCGGTAACTTCTTTGTGGCGTTTCAAATAATTTAAGAACCGTCTTGATTCGTCGGTTGCGAATTTCAAATCTGAGCGCCCGACAAACTGCGCCCAGCGGAAACAAAACGTGCAATAAGCGTGGCAAGTTTGTCCGGACGACGGAAAAATCAAAACGGTTTCTCTGTATTTGTGTTGCAAGCCCGGAACAACCTCGCCGTCGAGAAACGCAACATTCGCGCTCATTTGTCCGGCAGGATGCGGATTTAATTCCATACGGATTGAATCGGCGATTTCCCTAATTTTTTCTTTGGGATAATCGTTCTTTATCGCGGTTGCGATTTTGTTAAAATGTTCTTCCGAAAGCATTCCCTCTTGCGGAAAAGTAAGCTGGAACATCGGGTCGTTGGGAATGTTGCTCCAATCAATTAATTCTTCAACAACGTAATTGTTGGTTCTAAACGGAAGAACGGTAGAGATAACTTGTAAATTAAATTTTTGTTCTTTGGTAAGCGATTGAATTTGCGGTAAGTTTTCATAATTTCTTAAATTATAAAACGCTAATTTCTTTTCCTTTATCATAAGCTCTCCTCTTTTATTTCACAAAGAACCAGTGAATTTAGTGAAGCCTAATAT
>WGAL01000179.1 GCA_015494845.1 Melioribacteraceae bacterium | reverse complement strand
GTTGCAATTCTTACCTTTAACGACCCTGAAGGAAAAGAAACTTACTGGCATTCCACATCCCACTTAATGGCGCACGCAATTCAGGAACTTTATCCAGAAGCGAAATTCGGCGTTGGTCCGGCAATTGAAACCGGATTTTATTACGACATTGACATCAATACGCAACTTACCGAAGACGATTTGCGCAAGATTGAAGAAAAGATGCTCGAGCTTGCAAAAAAGGACGAGCCGTTCGAGCGCGTGGAATTGCCGAAAATTGAAGCGGTTAAGTTTTTCCGCGAAAAAGGGGATAATTACAAGCTCGAAATTCTCGACGAACTCGACGAAGACGACGTAACAATCAGCATATACAAAGAAGGCGCGTTTACCGATTTGTGCCGCGGACCGCACGTTCCTTCCACCGGAAAAATAAAATATGTTAAATTGTTAAATCTTTCCGGTTCATACTGGCGCGGCGACGAAAAGCGCGAAAGAATGCAACGCATTTACGGCGTTTCTTTTCCGAAAAAGAAAATGCTCGACGAATATCTCGAATTGCTTGAAGAAGCGAAAAAACGCGACCACAGAAAACTCGGCAAGCAATTGGATTTATTCAGCATTCACGAGGAAGCGGGCGCTGGCTTAATTTACTGGCATCCGCGTGGCGCGAGAATACGGAACGAAATCGAAACTTTTTGGAAGGAAGCGCATTTCGACGCCGGATACGAATTGCTTTACACGCCGCACGTCGGCAAAAGTTGGCTGTGGGAAACGAGCGGACACTTGAAGCATTTCAAGGAAAATATGTTCGCGCCGATGCAAATCGATGAGCAAGATTACTACGTAAAACCGATGAACTGTCCGTTCCACATTATGATTTACAAATCGAAATTGCGCTCTTACCGCGATTTGCCTTTGCGCTGGGCGGAGTTGGGAACGGTTTACAGATACGAAAAAAGCGGCGTTTTGCACGGACTTTTGCGCGTGCGCGGTTTTACGCAAGACGACGCTCACATCTTTTGCACGCACGAACAAATTGAAGATGAAATAATCGAAGTAATAAAATTCTCCCTCTTTATTTGGAAATCTTTCGGTTTTGATAATTTGAAATTTTACGTTTCCACGCGTCCGGAAAAAGCGAGCGGAAACGACGAACTTTGGGAGAAAGCGACCGCCTCGTTAATTAACGCTTTGGAACGCGAAGGTTTGAGCTACGAAATCGACGAAGGCGGCGGCGCGTTTTACGGTCCCAAAATCGATATTAAAGTCAAAGACGCTTTAAATCGCGAATGGCAAATGAGCACAATCCAATTTGATTTCAATTTGCCTGAGCGTTTCGATATGACTTACGTCGGCGAGGACGGAAAAGAACATCGCCCGTTTATGGTGCATCGCGCGTTGCTCGGTTCGCTCGAGCGTTTTATGGGCGTAATTATCGAGCATTTTGGCGGCGCATTCCCGACTTGGCTTGCGCCGGTTCAGACGGCGGTTATTCCGGTTTCACAAAATTATATGGATTATGCACGTAAGGTTCGCGACGAATTGAAGAAATACAGAATTCGCGTAGAACTCGACGAGAGAAACGAGAAAGTCGGCTACAAAATACGCGATTGGGAAACTCAAAAAGTTCCTTATATGTTGATTGTAGGCGAAAAGGAAATGAACGAAAATACCGTTTCAGTTCGTAAACATAAAGAAGGCGATAAAGGCGCTGTTTCTATTGACAAATTTATTTCCGATATTTCGGAAGAAATAACTAAAAAATCTTTAAGCGACAATTCGCAAAAGTAACTTATCTGGAATAATGGAAAATTGGAATCCGCCAATGCGGATGGAATATTGGGGATTTGTTCTTAGTTCTTAGTGCTTTGTTCGTGGTTAAAAGCGAATTTTTTGTAAGGCAAAAAATTCCCCTCTTTTAATTCGCCAAGGCGAAGGGGAGATTCCGACGAGCGAAGAGAAGTCGGAAGACGGGGTGTTGGAAAGTTGAAAATTATTGACTCCTGTTTTTTGAAAATGCAAAGTTATTGTTAAATGTTCTTACGCGAAATTTTTTTTATTTATGATTTTCACGAAAGGACAAAAATTTATTTTTAATACTAATATAGGAGGAAAGTATCGCTAAAATTAATTACCGTGTTAACGAGGAAATTACTGTTCCTAAAATTAGATTGATTAACGAAACTGGCGAGCAAGTCGGAATTGTTTCGACAAAAGAGGCCCTGGCAAGAGCCAGAGAATTGGAACTTGATTTGGTCGAAATTGCGCCGAAAGCCGAACCGCCCGTGTGCAAGATTATCGACTACGGTAAATTTGTTTACGAACAGCAGAAACGCGAAAAGTTACAGAAGAAAAAACAGCACGTAACCGTTCTTAAAGAAATCAGATTGCATCCGAACACGGACACGCACGATTTTAATTTCAAGTTGCGTCATGCAATCGGATTTTTGGAAGACGGAAACAAAGTGAAAGTAAGCGTGTTCTTTAAAGGAAGAGAATTAGCATATATGGACTACGGTAAACAATTGCTTGAACGCTTTTTGGAAGGTCTTGAAGACTACGGGAAAGTCGAGCAAGCGATTAAAGCGGAAGGACGAATCATGCACGCTATCGTGGTTCCTAAAAAAAATAAAAAATCAAAAAAATAGGGTTAATGTTATGCCAAAAATGAAAAGTAATCGTGGCGCGGCAAAAACCTTTAAGGTTACGGGAACGGGAAAAATCAAGAGACACAAAGCGTACAAGTCTCATATCCTGACTTCCAAAACCAGAAAAAGGAAGAGAAACTTGCGTAAAGCAACGCTTGTTTCCGCCGCCGATTCTAAACGCGTAAAAATCATGATTCAAAAGTAGCGAGGTAAGAAATGCCAAAAACGAACAATCGAGTTGCTTCAAGAGAAAAACGCAAAAAAATTCTGAAGCAAGCAAAAGGATATTGGGGCTCTCGCAGTAAGGTTTACACTGTGGCAAAAGGTAGCGTGGAAAAAGGAATGCAACACGCATACGCGCACAGAAAAACCAAAAAGAGAGAGTTCAGAAGACTGTGGATAGCGCGTATTAACGCCGCCGCAAGAGAAAACGGAACAAGTTATTCGAGATTAATCGACGCAATGCACAAAAAAGGCGTAACGGTTAACAGAAAGATGCTCGCAAGTCTTGCGGTTGAAAATCCGCAAGCGTTTACTGAACTTGTAAAATACGTTAGCAACTAATTTTTATCCCTCCGGGAATAGCGTCAAATTTTCGTTATTCTCGCGAGGGATATTTTGTTTAAAGGTTAAGAGGTTCAAAGGCACAAAGGTTGGATGATTGGAATATTGGAAGAATGGAAAGTTGGGAATCTGTTCTTGGTTCTTTGTGCGTTGTTCTTAGTTGTGTTGTTTTTTGCAAAAAGTGAAACCTTGAAGGTACTCGTTCCTTCAAGGTTGGTAATTAGGTAAAGTAGTTTAAATTTTTTGTTTTTACCTTCAAGGAAAAATTACCTTGAAGGTAAAAATCGTTGTCATTGCGAAGGAGGACGAAGGACGACTGAAGCAATCTGTAAAATTGGTAGCAAAAGCTAAATTTTCGACAGTCCGCCGCGGCGGAGCCACGCTAATTTGCTTTCGCAAATTAGCTCGCAATGACGTGAGTTTTCTTGTTCGTTGTGTGAAAAGTTAAAATTAGAAATAAATTCAAATCGATAACCGGATTATTATGTTAGAAAAGATTGAAAAACTCGAAGCTGAAATAAAAGAGGCGATTTCAAAAATTACCGATTTGAAATCGGCGGAAGAATTGCGGATTAAATATTTCAGCAAAAAAGGCGAATTTACGCGTTTGTTCGACGAGTTCCGCAATTTGCCGAAAGAGGAAAAACCGAAAATCGGGCAATTGCTTAACAAAGTTAAAAACGAGTTGAACGAAATATTCAAAAACAAGCAAGCGCAGTTGAAAGCGGAAAAAGCCGAAAGCGAAAATTACATTGATTTGACTTTGCCCGGCAAAAAACGCGAACTCGGTTCTTACCATTTATTAACGCAAACTTTGCGCGAAATAAAAGGAATTTTCGGGAAACTTGGTTTTTCCATTCACGAAGGACCGGAACTTGAATCCGATTATTACAATTTCGAAGCGCTGAATTTTCCGCCCGACCACCCAGCGCGCGATATGCAAGATACGTTTTTCATTAACGATAAATTTTTATTAAGAACGCACACTTCGCCGGTGCAAGCACGTTTAATGCAAAGCCGCGATTTGCCGATTCGCGCGATAATTCCCGGCAAGGTTTACAGAAACGAAGCAATCAGCGCAAAAAGTTACTGCTTGTTTCACCAAGTAGAAGGTTTGTATATCGATACGGATGTAACTTTCGCCGAACTTGTCGGAACGCTCGTTTCGTTTGCGCGCGAGTTTTTTGGCGAAGATGTAAAATACCGTTTCCGCCCGAGTTTCTTTCCGTTTACGGAACCGAGCGCCGAAGTTGATATTTGGTGGGAACCGAGCGGAAAGGAAGGACGCTGGCTCGAAATTTTAGGTTGCGGAATGGTTGACCCGAACGTGCTTGAGTTTAACGGCATCGATTCGGAAAAATACACCGGCTACGCGTTCGGTTTGGGAATTGAAAGAATGACGATGCTCAAATACGGCATCGACGATATACGGGTTTTCTTCGATAACGATAAAAGATTTTTGGAACAATTCTAACGAGGTTAAAAATTGCTGCTTTCAATTAAGTGGTTGAACGATTACATAGATTTAAGCGACGTTTCGGTTGACGAAATCGTCGAAAAACTTACCGCAAGCGGACTTGAAGTGGATGAAGTAACCGACTTGCGGAAGAAATACGAAAATATTGTCGTCGGCTATGTGGAAAAAAGCGAAAAGCATCCGAACGCTGACAAACTTTCGGTTTGCCAAGTAAACGACGGCGAAAAAACTTACAATGTAGTTTGCGGCGCGCCAAATGTTGCGACCGGACAAAAAGTCGCGTTTGCAAAAGTCGGCGCGGTTATTCCCGAAGGCGGATTTAAAATTAAAAAAGCAAAACTTCGCGGCGTGGTTTCCGAAGGAATGATTTGTTCCGGCAAGGAACTCGAAATCAATGACGACCATTCGGGAATTATGGTTCTTGACGAAAACTTGCCTGCCGGGAAACCGGTTGCGGAAGTTTTCGGATTGGACGACGTAATTCTTGAAGTTGCGATTACGCCGAACCGCGCGGACGCTTTAAGCC
>WGAL01000178.1 GCA_015494845.1 Melioribacteraceae bacterium | reverse complement strand
TTTTAACGTTTTGCGGACCGGCGTTATAAGCGGCAAGCGCGGTATCGATTTGTCCGCCAAAATCTTTCAGCAATTTCGAAATATATTTCGCGCCGCCTTCTATGTTTTCGTGCGGGTCGAAGGGATTTCGGACGCCCATTTCGCGCGCCGTTCCGTCCATTAATTGCATCAAACCTTTTGCATTCGCGTTTGATACCGCGTCGTGTTTTGCGGAAGATTCGGCGAGAATAATCGCTTTAATCAATTTATCGCTTACGCCGTATTTTTCGGCAACATTTTTAACAATCGGTTCGTATCTTTTTAATCTCTGCAACGCTTGTTTGTGCGGCGTAAGTTTTTCGCCGGAAAATTTTTCTTCCGACGGAAAAATTGTTCGCCGCAATTCTTCCGCTTTGAATTTATCAAAATCAAGATTTTCGCCAGTTAGCTTTTTGTAAAGCATCGACGCTACGCCCAAACTTTGGCTCTTGCTCATATATTCAGCAAGTTTTTGTTCGAACACGGTGGAAAACACATCTGTGCCCAAACCTTTTTCGCTTCCAAGAAGTCCGCCTTCGGTCGTTTTTGTCAAACTTTTAAGCATCATTTGCGTAAGCATGCTTTCGAAATCGATAGAAGCTTTTGCCAATTTTCTTTTATCTTCGGCAGAAAACTTCCTCGTTTTAATTTCCACCGAATTCGAAATCTGCTTTTGCGCATTCGATATTTTAAGTTTGAGCAATTCCATTTTTCATTACATAATTATTAATTCCGCGTTTAACGCACCGGCTTCTTTTATTGCTTGGAAAATCGCAATAATATCTCGCGGCGAAACTTTAAGCGAATTTAACGCCGCGGCGACTTGCTGCACGTTTGTTGCTCCGGTAATTGCTACAGTATTGTTTTCTTCTTGCTGAACCGTAGGCACAAGATTGTTGAAAATTACCGTTTCGCCTTGCGAGAACGACGAAGGTTGCGAAATTACCGGATAAGAGCGGATTGTAATATTCAAACTTCCGTGCGAAATTGTGCAAGGTGAAATTTGGACATTGCTTCCCGAAACCACAGTTCCGGTTCTTTCGTTAAGAACCACACGCGCCTCAACATCTTTCTGAACTTGAATGCTTTCCAGCGTTGCAAGAAATGCGGTTAAATTACCTTGTTGATTTTGCGGAACCGTAACATCCACTTCAGACGCATCTTTTGCTTTTGCCGCGTTTTGGTAATTTGCGTTGATAGCCAAAGCCACATTGTTTGCGGTCGTGAAGTCCGGATCTTTCAAAATTATTTTAATGTGAGTGCTGTCGCCTGCGGTTCCGCCTGGCAAATCGGTTTCCACAATTCCGCCGTTTGGAATTCTCGCGGTAAGCGCGTGATTTCGCGAAACCCTGCCGCCGCTTGCGGTTCTTACGTCAAATCCGCCGATTGAAATCGGACCTTGCGCGGTTGCGTAAACTTTGCCGGTTTTATCGGAAAGCGGCGTAAGCAAAAGCGTTCCGCCCATTAAACTTTGCGCGTCGCCCATCGACGAAACAACGACGTCGAACTGCGCGCCTTTCTTTGCGAGATTCGGAACGCTCGCGGTAACCATCACCGCCGCGACGTTGCGCGTACGGAAATTTATTTCCGGAACTTTTACGCCGAAGCGTTTCAACATACTAATTACCGATTGATGCGTCATCGTCGAGCGGTAAGTGTCGCCCGTGCCGGAAAGCCCGACAACCAAACCGTAACCGATTAACTGCTCTTGATTAACGCCTTTGAAAAACGCGATATCTTTCAACCGCTGCGCGTTTGCGACGCCGGCAAGCAATAAAAACAACGCTATGTAAATTGTTTTCTTTTTCATCTTTTCACCCGTTAGAATAACCAGTGGAACAATCTTGTTAACCAGCCCGGAGTTGTGTTCCGGTCAATCATCCCGCTGCCTTCGAGAACGATGTTCGCTTCGGAAATATTGTAAGAATAAACCGTGTTGTCGGTGTTAATGTCAATCGGACGAACAAGCCCGCTGATTTCAATATTTTGTTCTTCGCCGTTTACAACAATTTTGCGACTGCCTTTAATTTTCAACAAGCCGTTCGGATAAACGGAATCCACAAGCGCGCTGATTTTCGTCTTGAACGTTCCTCCGCTTGTAATTTTTCCGCCGCCTTTGAAATCGTTGCCCGTGGAAATAGAACCTTTGGCGTCCGGGAAAACCGGCTCGCCGCCCATTGTTGCGGACGCGCCCAAGTTAATTTCGCCGTCTCTGTTCGATTCCAACTTTGCTTGATTTGTGGCTTGCGAAGATTCGACCACGATTATCGTAATCGCGTCGCCGACTTTGCTCGCTTTGTAATCTGAAAAAATCGAGCGCGACGCGTTCTGCGCAAAATCTTGCGCGAGCGTTTGACTAAACAAGCCGCCTATCGCAAGCAATATTATTAC
>WGAL01000177.1 GCA_015494845.1 Melioribacteraceae bacterium | reverse complement strand
TTCGCGAAGTTTTTATTGATGTTTTCGGCGATTACCGGAAATTTATTGTTGAAAATACTGAAGAGAAAAACGGACGGATTTTAGTCAAATTCAAGAATTTTGATTCGTTCGAAGATGTTAAATTCCTTTTCGGGAAAGAAATTTATATAAAATCCGACCAAGCGCGTAAACTTGGGAAGAACGAATATTACGTGCACGATTTAATAGGTTCGGACGTTTTTCAAAAAGACGCGTTCTTTGGTAAAGTGATTGATGTTCTTACGCTCGAAGCAAACGACGTTTTGATTGTGGAAAGAAAAGACGGCAAAGAGGCGATGATTCCCTTTGTTAGCGATTTTGTTTTTGACGTCGATATTAAAAATAAGCGGATAGAAGTTAGCGATAAGGAAAGTTTTACATACGATGACGATGATGAGAATTGATATTGTTTCGGCCGTGCCGGATTTGCTTGAAAGTCCGCTTAACACAAGCATTGTAAAACGCGCGCAAACGAAAGGGAAAGTTGAAATTTATGTTCACAATTTGCGGGATTACGCTTACGACAAGCATCGCCAAATTGACGACAAACCTTTTGGCGGTGGTCCCGGAATGTTACTTAAGCCGGAACCGTTTTTTCATGTGATTGAGAAATTGCAATCCGAAAGGGAATACGACCACGTTATTTTTATGACGCCGCGCGGGAAAATATTAAATCAAGCCGAGTGCAACCGGTTCTCGCTTGCGAAAAATATTTTAATACTTGCGGGACATTACAAAGGCATTGACGAGCGCGTAATTGAGAAATTCGTAACGGACGAAGTTTCAATCGGAAATTATGTTTTAAGTGGCGGAGAGTTGCCCGCGCTTGTTTTGGTTGACGCGATTGTGAGATTAATTCCGGGCGTTCTGAACGACAGCGAATCTGCGTTGCAAGATTCGTTTATGGACGGCGAAAAAATTGAAGCGCCGTATTATACGCGTCCTGCGGAATATCGCGGAATGAAAGCGCCGGAAGTTTTGCTTTCGGGTCACGACAAAAAAATAAGAGAGTGGAAAGAACAGCAATCGGAAATTTTAACTAAGAAATGGAAGAAAATAAATAGATTGGAGTAAGAAATGGACAGAATTACAGAATTGGTGAAAGATCAGTTGAGAACGGATTTTCCAAAATTCAAAGCTGGTGACAGAATTCGCGTGCACGTGCGCGTTATCGAAGGAAACAAGGAAAGAATTCAGCAGTTTGAGGGCGACGTAATCGCGATTAAAGGAAGCGGCGTCGGCAGAACTTTTACGGTTCGCAAAGTTACAAACGGCGTTGGCGTGGAAAGAATTTTCCCGTTTGCTTCGCCGAAGATTGCAAAAATCGAATTGATTAGAGAAGGTAAAGTCAGAAGAGCAAAACTTTACTATCTCAGAAATCTTTCCGGTAAAGCCGCAAGAATTAAGGATAAAAATATTCACTAAATTAGATTTTTGCCCTATTACGACAAAGCCGCATTTTTATGCGGCTTTTTTTTGTTTGAGAGCAAATAAGCAAAAAAAAGGACAACTCGAGAGTTGTCCCAAAAATAATGCAAATGCGCAAAATTTTCGTTCTAAATGCGGTTTTATTTTTCCTTTCTTGTAATTTTATTTACTTCCACCGCACCGGAAGTTGACGAATTAACCAATTTCGGATTACCCATATAATTTATTGTAGCCGCGCCGGATGCGTCAATAAATAATTTTTTAGTTACGAAAACGGTAATATCGCTTGCGCCGGAAATATCGATTTTTACGTTTTCGGCTTCCAAATTAGCGGCGTCAATTTCGGAACTTCCGCTTACGTCAACAAAGAAATCTTCCACCTTGCCGGATAAATCAACGTCGGTTGCTCCGCCGCAATCAAGCGTGAATTTTTCTCCGCGAATATCGTGAATGTTTACGTCGAACGCGCCGCTTAAATAGAGCGAGTTTAAACTCGGCGTAACAATTTTTATTTTGATTTTTTCCGAAGGATTCAGATTTTCTTCGGAATCTATTATTAATTTGTTGTCTTTGATTTTAAACGTCATAAAAGGAAGTAAATTTTCATCGCCGGTAATTTCTATTTCCGAGGTATCGGCAAAGTAAATATCCAAATCGTACGCGCCGGAGCTTTTAATATCCGTAATATTTTTAATATTGGTGATTTTTTTAGTAACGATTTTGCCGTTGCCGGCTATTCCGTAAAAACTGCAATTTTGAACAATTAACAGTAATAAGACAAGCGCGAAAAATTTCATAACTCTCATAATTAATGCTCCTGAAAAATTGAATTTACAATTTAGACGAAAAATTCCAACGATAGTTTTATTTTTATTTCAGCAGAACCATTTTTCTGGTTTGAACGAAATTGCCGGCTCGTAAAGCGTAAAAATAAATTCCGCTCGGCAATCCGCCAGCGGCGGACTC
>WGAL01000176.1 GCA_015494845.1 Melioribacteraceae bacterium | reverse complement strand
GATTCCGAAAATATGGAAGCGGTTCTCGAAGATCCTTACATTTTAATTCACGACAAAAAAATCTCGGCAATGAAAGATTTGTTGCCAATCTTGGAAAAAGTTGCACAAGCCGGAAAACCGCTCGTAATTATTGCTGAAGATTTGGAAGGCGAAGCTTTGGCTACTTTGGTAGTTAACAAACTCCGCGGAACATTGCGCGTAGCGGCTTGCAAAGCTCCTGGATTTGGCGACAGAAGAAAAGCAATGTTGGAAGATATCGCAATTCTCACCGGCGGTACGGTAATTTCTGAAGAACAAGGTTACAAACTTGAAAACGCTACTTTGGAATATCTTGGAACCGCAAAGAAAGTCGTAATGGACAAAGACAACACAACAATCGTTGAAGGCGCTGGCGATACTGACCAAATCAAACAACGCATCAACGAAATTAAAGCTCAAATCGAAAAAACAACTTCCGATTACGACCGCGAAAAATTGCAAGAACGTTTGGCAAAACTTTCCGGCGGCGTAGCTGTATTGAAAATCGGCGCGGCTACCGAAGTTGAAATGAAAGAAAAGAAAGCTCGCGTTGAGGACGCTTTGCACGCAACCCGCGCTGCTGTTGAAGAAGGTATTGTTCCTGGTGGCGGCGTTGCTTTGGTTCGCGCAAGCAAAGCTCTTGACAATTTGAAAGGCGAAAACCAAGACCAAAACACCGGTATTAACATCATTAAAAAAGGTCTTTACGAACCGTTGCGTCAAATAGTTGTTAACGCCGGATTGGAAGGCGCGGTTGTATTAAACAAAGTTCTCGAAGGCGAAGGCAGTTTCGGATTTAACGCCGCAAAAGAAGAATATGAAGACTTAATGAAAGCCGGCGTTATCGACCCGACTAAAGTAACGAGAACCGCGCTTGAAAACGCGGCTTCCGTAACTTCGATGATGCTTACAACCGAAGCTGTAATTTACGAAAAACCTGAAGAAGAAAAAGCTCCTGCAATGCCAGCCGGAATGGACGGCATGGGCGGAATGTATTAATAGAAAGTTCTCCCCATTTACAGAAAAAGGCGGCACAATCGTGTCGCCTTTTGTTTTTATTACGAAATTAAAATTAAGAACCTTAAAGGCACTTGTCCCTTTAAGGTTCTTAACATGTGTTGCTTTTTTAATTTTTCAAGACCTTCAAGGAATAAATACCTTAAAGGTCAAGTTTAACAATAATAAAAAAGTACGAGTCTTAGCAAGGAAGGAGCGTTGCGACTGACGCGGTTTCTTCTCAAACATTCCTCGCAATGAATGACGGTGTAAAAAACTCATGTCCGCCGTGGCGGATTACGAGGGTAGCGAAGTTCCGCTACAGCGGACTATCAAATATTCTGCACAAGCTTACTTTACTTCTTCTTAGACTTCCCTTTCCCCTTTTTGCCGCTCATTATTTTGTCGATTTCTTCTTTGGTGAGTTCGCGGTATTCTCCGATTTTCAAACCGTCGAGAGTAAAATTACCGAAACTTTCCCGATGTAATTCAAGAACCTTATAGCCGAGAGTTTCGAACATCTTTTTCACAAAATGATTTCTGCCTTCGACAGTTCCGACAATCACTTTCGTTCGATTTGATTCGTGCAAAAATTCCACTTTCGTGAAACGGCTTTTTCTTCCGTCCACAAAAATTCCTTTCAAGAAACGGTTAATGTCTTTTTCTTTCAGCGGATAATTTATTTTCGCAAGATAAACTCTCTCGAATTTATTTCTCGGATGCGTCAGTCGATTTGAAAACTCGCCGTCGTTAGTAAGCAATAACAAACCAGTTGTGTTAAAATCCAAGCGACCGACAGGGAAAATTTTTTGATTTGTTTTAATCAACTCAACAACTGTCGTGCGTCCGCGTTCGTCGGAAGTGGTGGCGACTACGCCTTTCGGTTTGTTCAACATATAATAAACTTTTTTTGCCGGTTTGATTTTTTCTCCGTCAACGCGAACCTCGTCTTTTTCAGGGTCTATTTCCGTGCCGAGTTTTGTTACGGTTTTTCCGTTTACGTCCACGCGCCCTTGCTCAATTAACTCGTCCGCTTTCCTTCTCGAAGCAACACCGGCTTCGGCAAGAAATTTATTCAATCTCATCATTTGTCTCCGTTTCGCCTTCGTTACCGCTTTCCGTTTCATCAAAATTATTTTCGGAATTTTCTTCAAAATCAGTTTCTTCCGAATTGCGCGAAGTTTCGCGTTCGATTTCTTCTTCCAATTGGTTCATCAGTAATTTTCTTTTTTGTTCGAGAAAATCCGGCTCTTTCATTATTTCCTCGTATTCGCGCGGTTTCGGTAAATCGGCAAGCGAATTTAATCCGAAATATTTTAGAAATTCATCCGTAGTTCCGTAAAGCAAAGGACGCCCGATTGTTTCGGCTCGTCCGGTAATTTTAATTAATTTCTTTTCCAAAAGCGTATTTAAAATGTAATCCGAATTTACGCCGCGTATTGTTTCTATTTCCGGCTTGGTAATCGGTTGCTTGTAAGCGACAAGCGCAAGAGTTTCCAACGCGGCTTGACTCAAACGGCGTTTGCTTTTTTCAGTCGAAAGAAAACCGACGTATTTGGCGAACTCGCGATTTGTGGCAAAAGCGTAACCGCCGGCAATTTTCACTATTCTGAAAGCGCGATTTGTTTGTTTGTATTCCTCGTTCAACTCGTCCACAAGCGATTGCAATTCGCCGAGACGCATCTTTACGTCGTCGCCATCTATTTCGCGAATTACGTTTATTATTTCCTTTTCGTTTATCGGTTCGTCCGAAGCAAAAATTACGGCTTCAATCACCGATTTGTAATCTCTGTCCATCTTCCTCTTTTTTCAAATCAACAATTTCGAAATCGTTAAAATTCTCCGATTCCACCAAATCTATTGCGCCGAGTTTCACAAGTTCAAGCAGAGCCAAAAAAGTTACGATTATCGTCATCTTATCTTTCATTTCCGAAACCAAATCAATAAAACCGATAGAACCTTTCTCTCTTACTTTCGCAAGAATAAAATCGCTCTGTTCCTCAATCGTAACCGTAATCTTTTTTATTTCGTGAACCGGCTCGCTCTCGACTTTTTCCATCGCGCGTTTAAACGCTTTAATCAAATCGTAG
>WGAL01000175.1 GCA_015494845.1 Melioribacteraceae bacterium | reverse complement strand
GTCCACCGCAAGCGGAGGGAACATAAACTTTTTGGTCAGCCAATCCGAAAAGTAATTTTGTGCCAATCGGAATTTTAACGGCTTTATCCGGGTCGTCGTTAATAATAACGGTTGCTTCGCCGCTTGTTACCAATTTGGATTTGGCAATCAAAATAAGAACGACCAAAGCCAAAACGATAACAGTAAAAAATACGACGCCCAATATGATTATACTTGTACCTTCCATCAATTTCCTCTATCTAAAGTTGTATTCCGGAAAATAACATAAACGCCATTGCCATAAGTCCGGCGGTAATAAAAGTTAAGCCAAGTCCGCGCAATGCTTTTGGCGGGTTGCTGTATTTCAGTCGCTCCCTGATTCCGGCAAGAGCGATAATCGCAAGCGCCCAACCGATACCGGAACCGAAACCGTAAACAACGCTTTCGCCAAACGTGTAATTTCTTTCCACCATAAATAAAGAACCGCCAAGAATAGCGCAGTTTACCGTGATAAGCGGAAGGAAAATGCCAAGCGCGTTGTAAAGCGAAGGAACGAATTTGTCCAAAAACATTTCGAGGATTTGCACCATTGCGGCAATTACGCCGATATAAGTAATAAAACCGAGGAATGACAAATCAACGTTTTCCAAGCCAGCCCAAGCAAGCGCGCCCGGTTTCAAAACGTTTGTGTAAAGCAAATTATTTACGGGAACCGTAATCGCTTGAACTACAATTACCGCAATTCCAAGTCCCACCGCGGTTTCAACGCGTTTGGATACGCCCAAAAACGTACACATACCGAGAAAAAAGGCAAGCGCCATATTCTCGATAAATATCGACTTGACGAATAAACTTAAATAATGTTCAAACATATCTATTCACTCTCTATCTGTTCAGGTTTGAAAGTTCTAATTATCCAAATGAGAACGCCGATTAAGAAAAACGCGCTCGGCGGCATTAAGAATAATCCGTTTGTCGTGTACCAACCGCCGTTGTTTACTGTCGGGAAAATCGTATATCCGAATAATTTTCCCGAACCGAAAAGTTCGCGGACAAAACCGACCGTAAGCAAAACAAAACTGTAGCCCAAGCCGTTTCCGATTCCGTCGAGGAAACTTTCCACCGGCGGATGTTTAAGCGCGTATGCTTCGGCGCGTCCCATAACAATACAGTTCGTAATAATTAATCCGACGTAAACCGAAAGTTGCTTGCTAACATCGAATGCGTATGCGCGAATTATTTGGTCGGCAATTATCACAAGCGACGCGATAATTGTCATTTCAACAATAATGCGAATGCTGCTCGGAATGTGTTTTCTGATTATCGAAACAAAAAAGTTTGAAAACGCCGTAACCAAAGTTACCGCAAGAGCCATAATTACGGCTGTTTCCATTTTGGAAGTAACCGCAAGCGCGGAACAAATTCCCAAAATTTGCAGCGCAATCGGGTTATTGTTGAAAATCGGGTCGAATAAAACTTCTTTATATTTTTTCATCATACCGCACTCTCCCCTTTCAATTTCTTAATGAAAGGACCGTAACCTTTTTCGCTCATCCAAAAACGAATTAAATTATTCACGCCGCGCGTTGTTAGCGTAGCGCCGGAAAGCCCGTCCACTTTATATTTTGCGTCCGGGTCGTCTCTTGAAACTTTCCCTTTAATAACTTCTATTTTCAGATTTCCGTTTTCGTCGTAAGCTTGTTTTCCGCGCCAAAGCGCTTTCCATTTCGGATTGTCAACTTCGCCGCCAAGTCCCGGAGTTTCGCCTTGTTCGTAAAAAGTTAAACCTTCAATTGTGTGCAAATCTTTGTTCAGCGCAATAAATCCGTACATCGTTGACCACAATCCTTTACCCACAATCGGCAAAATATATTTTTGCACGGAACCGTTTTTAACCACTTTGTAAACAATCATATATTTAGGCATCCGTTTAATTCCCGGGTCGGGGATATTGCCGCTTACTTGAACCGGCATTCCGTATTCTTTACTTTCCGAAAGCGTCTTGATGTCAAAATCGTCAGGATTTAAATCTTTAGTGTATTGGCTTTCCGGAATTTTTTCGCCGGTTTTCAATTCAATAATTTCGGGAACAATATTCTCTTTGTAAACTTGTTCGAGATTTTCTTCGTTAAATTCCAATCCGCTTACTTCGAGAATATTCCGAATTAAATCGGCTTTTTTATTTTTAATTTGCAATGGCTTCAGCCCGACCGCGGCGGTGGAAACAAGTACAGAGCCGACAAGACACACCGCGAAGGCGACGCCAAGCGTTTTCTTTATGCTATCAGACGACATTTCTCAACTGTCTCCTTTTGATATTAGCGTTAATGAAAATTTTATCGATTATCGGCGCAAAAACGTTTCCGAACAAGATTGCGAGCATCATTCCTTCGGGGAACGCCGGATTAACAACGCGGACAAGCACAACCATAACGCCGATTAACAAGCCGTAAATAACTTGTCCTTGTTTTGTTACCGCGGCGGTTACAGGGTCGGTTGCCATAAATACGGTTCCCAATGCAAATCCACCGAGAACAAAATGCCAAGCCGGCGACATTGCAAACATCGGATTTGTGTCGCTTCCGATTAAATTAAACGTTAGCGACATTGCAACCATTCCGACAAGAATTGAAAGCATAATGCGCCAAGAAGCGATTCCCGTGGCAATAAGAATTACCGCGCCGATTAAAATTGCAAACGTCGAGGTTTCTCCCATTGAACCGGGGATAAAACCCCAAAACGCGTCCGACCAAGTTACGCTTGCTTGTTGCAAACCATGCATTCCGCTTTCGGCAAATTTTGCGAGCGGAGTCGCTTTGCTTAATCCGTCGACGGCAACCCAAACTTTATCGCCGGAAATCGCCGCGGGATAAGCAAAAAACAAAAACGCGCGCCCGGTTAAAGCCGGGTTCAGCACGTTCATTCCGACGCCGCCGAAAACTTCCTTGCCGAAAACAACGCCGAAAGAAATTCCAACCGCAACTTCCCAAAGCGGCATTGTCGGAGGAACAATCATCGGGAAAAGTAAACTCGTAACGAGAAAACCTTCGTTAATTTCGTGTCCGCGAACAATCGCGAAAAGCGTTTCCCAAAATCCGCCGACCGCCAATGTTACGATATAAACCGGCAAAAAGTGAATTGCGCCGAGAATAAAATCGCTCCAAAAATTATTCGGGTCGAACGGCAACCCTAACCAAGCCAAAACGCCGGCTTGCCAAGTGCCGGGGTTCGTTCCGCCGCTTGCAAGCAACGCTTGGTAGCCGGTATTGTAAAACGCCATAAACACCGCAGGCAAAAGCGCAATAAAAACGGTAATCATCGTGCGCTTTAAGTCGATTGCGTCGCGAACAAACGAAGGCGACTTAGCGGTTTCGTTGGTCGAATAAAGGAAGGTATCCAACGCTTCGAAAAGCGGGTAATATTTTTTGAGTTTCCCTTCCTTAAACTTTTCTTCTTGCTTATCTAAAAAACTACGTAAACTCACTATCCTTCCTTCTGAATTATATTTAAAACATTTCTGAGATTTGTTTCGTGGTCAATTTTTGCCGGACAAACAAACGAGCAAAGAGCCAAATCTTCTTCAATCAGCTCGAGTGCGCCGAGATTTTCGGATTCTTCAATTGCCCCAACAGCTAACATTCTTAATAAAAATGTCGGGAGAATATCCAAAGGCATAACTTTCTCGTAAGTTCCAATCGGAACAATTGCGCGGCGCCCGCCGTTTAGCGCAGTCGTCAAGCGCAATTTTTTCTTGCGGCTTGTAAACAAAACATTTTTTACCGAGAAAAGTTCGCCGAAAGGCAAAGCCCAACCCAAGAACGTGCGTTTTTTAGGTTCGGGCAATACGGAAATTTGTCTGTGGTAAGCGCCGAGGAACGCCAATTCGTTTTTGGCTTCGCGTCCGCTTAAAACCGAACCGGAAATAATTCTTGCGTCGTCCGAAGCGATTTCGCCTTGAATTATTTCGTCAATGTCCGCTCCGATTTCCGTTTTTATTAATCTCGGATTTTTAACTTCCGGGCCCGCAATGGAAATTACTCTTTCAAAATCGAGTTTTCCGGTTGTAAATAATTTACCTATCGCCGCAACGTCTTGCGCGTCAATGTGCCAAACGTGTTTGTTTTGTCCAACCGGGTCAATAAAATGAATGTGCGTTCCAGGAAGTCCCGCCGGATGCGGACCTTCGAATTCGTAAAGTTTTATTTTATCGTTTTCGTCAATTGCAAATTTGCAATCAGGAGACTTAACTACATTTATATTTCCTTCGGTTAATTTCGTAAGAACCGTAATTCCGTTTCGCAAATCTTCTTCTTTTCCTTGCAGCGCAACACTCATCGAAGGCGCGTGCGGATTTGTATCCATAAGATTTACGAAAATCGAGCGCGGAGGATTGTCCGGATCAGCAAGCGTTCCAAACGGACGCGTACGGAAGAAAGTCCAAAATCCGGAAGCCAAAAGTTGTTCGGTTACTTTTTCAGCAGTAAGCGAATTCAATTCGTCCTTGCTAAATGAATCAAATTCAACTTCTTCGTCCCCTTCGCGTTCAATTACCAAAGAAAGAAACCTTCTCTTTTCCCCGCGATTAATCGCCGTAACTTTTCCGGCAACAGGAGAAGTAAAATTAATTTTTTCAAATTTCTTCGCAGTGAAAAGAACTTGTCCCTTTTTAACAACATCGCCGACTTGTACTTTAAGTGTCGGTTTCATATTTACATAGTCGGGACCGGTTACTGCAACTTTCTTGGTAAGTTTGGTTTCGGAAAGTTCTTGTTTCGGTTCTCCCGCAAGAGGAATATCCAAACCTTTGGTTATTTTGAATTTTTTCATACTGTATCGACCTAATTTAAAAAATCACAAATTGAAAAATAGACAACTCCAAAACTTAACTCAATAAAAAAATATAATTTTGTCTGATTATTTTGGAAAGATTTACAAAGAAACGGCAAACAAAATATATTGCAAAAGGTCATCTTTATAAAAAATGAAAAAGAGAAATAATCTTTTACTAAATTTGAGACGCTTTTAAAAAATTTTACTTCTACGTTTATGCGAATTGGAATGATTTTAGATAACGAATTAACCGGCGATGTTCGCGTTGAAAATGAAATTGTCGCTCTCCGCAAGGCAAATTATGATGTTTTTGTAC
>WGAL01000174.1 GCA_015494845.1 Melioribacteraceae bacterium | reverse complement strand
CCGCAGATGAAACCGGAAAAAGAATAATAAATTTACGAGGCGCTTGTTTTAAGCGCCTTTTCTTTTTATGGAACGCGATAATCAAAATAGCGAATTGAAAATTATTACAAGCGAAATATTCTCGCGTTACCCTGAAATTACATTCGGTTTCAGTACAAAATTCGGATTAGGACGCGAAAAACCGCCTTGGTTTAATTTGTCGTTTTCCGTTGGAAACGAAGAAGAAACAAAAGAAAATCGCGCGGCGTTTTTATCCGGATTGGGAATTAAACCGGAACAACTTGCCTGGCAAAAACAAATTCATGGCGATAAAATTACTTTTGTTAAAGAACCGGGGTTCCAAGGCGAATGCGACGCTTTGATTACTGACAAAAAAGGAATTGCTCTCGGCGTCTTTTCGGCTGATTGCACAACTGTATTTATTTACGATAAACAAAAAAAAGTGATTGCAGCTATTCATTCCGGTTGGCGTGGAACCGAGAAGAAAATTGTAATTAAGACAATCCGGGAATTGCAAAAAAAATTCAATTCACAACCGGAAAATTTATTCGTTTTTATCGCTCCGGCAATTTCGCAAAAGAATTATGAAGTCGGTTTGGAAGTCGCGTCAAAATTTCCCGATAAATATTTACTGAAAACGAATGATAAATTTTATCTTGACGTTAGCGGAATTAACTATGATTATCTTTTGCAAATGAAAATACCGGAAGAAAATATTGAACTTTCGCCACTTTGTTCATACGAAAATGATTTTTTGCATTCGTTCCGTCGCGACAAAGAAAAATCCGGACGCGCAATGGGCGTAATAATGATGTCATAATTTTGTCCCCAATTTTCAATTTGTGATTTAAATCAAACTCCGAATTTCCCTATTAAACTTTTCTAAAACCCTCCTTGTCCAACTACCAAAGTTAAATGTTGTTCATTTGAAATTATTAGCGCGATTAACTCCGGCGATTTGTTTGAGTTTGAAGAACGTAAAAACAATTGATAAAACAAAAATAAATCATAACTAAAAAAACATCAGGAGGACAAAATGAGACAATTAATTCTTTCTTTATTGTTTTTGGCGGGCAGTATGTTTGCGCAGTTGAGTACGCCGAATGTTGAAAATGTTTACGGCGGCAGAATATTGGATATTTCCGGTTACGCGAAAAATTCCGACACTACGCGCTATTTCATTTCAACCGAAAGTGCAAATTCAATATTCTACACTGACGCGTACACAAACACTTCTTCGCCTTTTGTAAACGCGTGGACTGTAATGCCCGGCGTGGACGCAACCGCTGGATACGGTTCGGGAATTACAAGAATTGAAGCGCACGCAACTTCCGGTTATGTTATCTTCAAAAATAATGATGGAATTTATTCGAGTTCGCCTTCTTCCGCAACAGTTAATACAATTTATTCCGGCTACTCACAGGAAATATGTCTTGACGGCGATTATTTCTTTTACCAGGAAGCATCTAATTTAAGATTTGGTACAATTGACGGAAGCGGTAATTTTGTTGAGGACGCCGCCTCACCATTAGCTTTTGGTTTGCCAACAACGCCGGCAATTTATTACATCAATCCGGTTAGCGGAATTTTATATTTGTTTTATGGTAACGCAACTCCAACTCTCTTGAAATTAGATAATGTTTATTCTTCCTCAAGCGTTCCGACAGCAACGATTGATATTTCTCCAACATTTGCAACAAGCGGCGTTATCTGGAACTCATTCGGAATTGGTCCCGATGGCAGATTGTTTATTTTCGGAAACGACGCTTTGGACAGATATGTTGCATATTCTGATGATGAAGTTAATTGGACAGTTTATACTATAAGTGGAATTAACGGTGTGTTTAGCGGTGATGTTGCTTTTAGCGGAACCGCTTCGGATTACTATGTTTACACTTCGTCAATTTACAGCAATTACAAGGGCGAAAGCGGAACTTGGTACAAGTTTGGAGTTCCGGGCGGTGACGAAACTCATCCGAACGACGGAAGCGTTTTTGTTGACCCGATTAATTCAAATGTTGTTTTAATGACAACCGACCAAGGAATTGGAATGAGCGAAGATTTGGGCGAAACAATATACGAAATCGACGATGGCGTTGAAGCGGTTCAAGTGTTCGATTTCGATATGACCGACAGCGAATATACCGGCTGGCTCGCTTCAAAATCGGGAATTAGACACGTGCAAGATTTTAAGACAAGTCCGTTGTGGACAAACGCAATGTTTCCGTGTGATGAC
This sequence comes from Melioribacteraceae bacterium, assembly GCA_015494845.1. GTDB lineage: Bacteria > Bacteroidota > Ignavibacteria > Ignavibacteriales > Melioribacteraceae > WGAL01. The sequence goes on along the minus strand of WGAL01000174.1, from coordinate 844 downwards.
GGTTCATCTTATTATTCAGTTGCAATCGATAAATTTGACAGCACTACTGTTTATGCGGGCAATGTTAGAGTTTATAAAACGCTTGATGACGGCGCGACTTGGAGAAGAGTATTTACGCCAGAAACGCCGCCTTATAATTTCCCGGGCGTAGGGACAATGTGCAATGCACTTGAATCGTTCCCATATAAAGAAAACATTATCTTTGCCGGATTTGAAATTCAAGGGACGCAAAAAGGCGGCTTGTTCTGGTCGTCCGACAGCGGAGCGACTTGGGAGCAAATTTTAATTGAAGCAAGCTCCGTTGGCGAAGACGTTGACGTAATGGACATTGTATTCAATTTGGAAGGCGGAGATACTGTCGCTTACGTCGGCGTAAGATACGATTTGGATGCGCCGCAAGGTTACAGCGTTTACAGATTGGTTAAAAGCGGCTCTACTTGGACGCCATCGCAAGATATGGGACCAAGCGGAACATCAACCGGCAGCGTAATTGTTGTAACGATTTACGATTTGGAAGTTAGCGAAAGCGGAGACACTGTTTACGCGGCGGGAACAGACGCTGGCGTAAACGAACCGCATGTTTATTACAAACTGATTTCTTCCACCAATTTGTGGACGCCAATAACACCCGACGGTTTTGATTTGGCCGATGAAAACGCTACTGCCGTAACGGTTGGCGGCGGAAATATTTATGCGGCGGTAAACAGCAATGTTTATTACTTTACGCCGGGAGTTTCAACCGAATGGACGCTCGGTTATTCTTATCCGGTCGGAACCAAAATTAACGTTCTCTTTTACGATGAATTGCTTGTTGGAACGAGTTTGGGATTTTACAATCACGCTG
>WGAL01000173.1 GCA_015494845.1 Melioribacteraceae bacterium | reverse complement strand
CTGAACATTACAGATATTAAAAATTATAACACGCATTCCCAAATTTCGAAGGCGGATCTTATCCGCCTTTTTTATTTTAAATTTTATTCTTATAATTCTTTTGAAATTTAAGTTTGATTGCCTTTAATCATTATTCAAAACGGTATAATAATGAAAAAATTATCAATACGGCTTTTTATTATTTTACTTTCGACTTTTCTATTAGATGCTTGCGAAGACATAATTGGGAGCGGGGACGTTTTTGACGACAACGGCGTGGTAAAATCAGTCTCAGGAACAATCCTAAATTGGTCGCAAGGCGGCGGCTATACTGTAAAACTTGTCGTTGATACGGAAGCAAAGGATATTTTCGTAGCTGGAACCTCTTCAATTGACACTTCAGGAAAATTTAATATCCCAACTCTTAAAGATGTTCCCGATAACTTCCTTTCCGAACTTTTTCATGAATATCCTGACAGTCTGGAGTGCGATAATCCTAACGCAAAATTTTCGATTAACGCATCCTTTTTGTACGTGTATGATAAATCAGGAACCAAAATAGGCAAACTCAGTTATTCCGGCTTCGACTTGTTAAATCTAATTAGCGGAATTATCGTTTATTCCAGCGAAGGCACAAAAATAACCGGGTCTATCACGGACGAGGACAAACAAATCAAAGTTAATTTGCGATTCGAAAAAGGTTGGAATCTTTATTATGTGGTTTTTACCGAAAATAGCGACAGTACACTAGTTGTTAATTTCACATCGGAACATCAGGACGGAATGCATTGGTCTTTTACTAATACTCAAGACTGAGATTTACTATCTAATTGTTAATTTATTTGTAAATTTGTTTTGAACTTTATTTTCATTAAAATTAATTACTTAATAATTTATTAAAAAATGGGTGTAACAATGAAAAACTTAACTAAAAAACTTTTAATTATCTTAATTTCGATCTTCGTAATTACCGCTTGCGATAACAATTCAACGGAACCAGAGGATGATGCCGACGGTAGCGGCGCAATTACTTCAATTTCCGGCACAATTCAAGCATGGACGCAAGGCGAAGGTTATTCCGTAAAACTCGTTGTAGATACCGAAGCAAAAGAAATTTTTGTCGCCGGTGAATCCTCAATCAGCGTTTCAGGTAATTTCAATATTTCGAGTCTTGAAGATGTTCCAGGAGATTTCTTATCAGGAATAGATTCGGATTTCCCTGAGGGAGTAACTTGCGATAACCCTAACGCTAAGTTTTCAATTAACGCATCGTATTTGTATGTATATGACAATAACGGAACAAATCTTGGCGAATTAAGTTACGCCGGTTACGATACGCAAAATTATATTATGGGTATTTTCATTTATTCCGATTCCAAAGCAAAAATTACAGGAACTTATACGCAAGACGGCATGGAAGTAACCGTAAACTTGGATTTCAAGAAAGGTTGGAATTTATATTACGCTATTATGACCGAAAACGGTAATTCATATAAGATGAATTTGACATCAACGCATCAAGACGGTTTGCAATGGTATTTTAGCGGAAAGTAAAATAATTCGAAGTAAAAGAATTAAATAAAAAGGGACGTTAAAATCAGCGTCCCTTTTTTGTTTTAAATTCGAATTCAAATTTTAACGTTAATTTCCGTTTCGCATATATTCGTCAATCTCGGTTTTATGTTCGCTAAGTAATTCAAACGCTTCGTCAATTAAATTATCTTTTATGCCAAGCGAGAACCGAACAAAACGCTCGCCGTTAGAACCGAAAATTCTTCCAGGCGTTAAAACTACGCCAAACTCGTAAAGCAGATAATCTACAAATTTTTCGGTATCCAGAAGCGAATCGGGAACTTTTGCCCAAACGAACATTCCGTTGGTTTTGAAATCGGCGCGCAAGTTCAGTAATTCAACAATTTTGAAAATCTTCTTTTTTCTTTCCAAATAAATTCTGTTTCTTTCTTCGTGCCAACTCTCATGCGTATTTAACAAAGCGTAAATAGCGCCTTCTTGAACCGGCTTGAAGATTCCGGTATTTACGTTGCTCATAAATTTCAAGATGTTGGAAATAACCGCCGAGTTTCCTGCTACCATTCCGATGCGCCAGCCTGCCATATTGTGCGATTTGCTTAATGAATTAAACTCAACTGTAAAATCAATTGCGCCGTCAATCGAAAGCGCGCTTAACGGCTCTTGTTGCGGAAGCACAAGCGAATACGGATTGTCGTTGCAAAGTAACAATCCGTGTTTGCCGGCAAACTCAACAATTTTCGCAATTTCGTCTTTTGATGCAACCGCGCCTGTCGGCATATTGGGATAATTAATCCACATAATTTTCGCTTGCGATAAAACTTCGTTGGGAATGGAATCGAAACGCGGAAGCCAATTGTTATTTTCGTCCAAATCGTAGTAAAAAACTTTTCCGCCGGCAAGTTTGGCGGCGCCGGCGTAAACCGCGTAACTCGGATTTGGCACAAGCGCAACGTCGCCAGGATTCAAATATGCCATCGAAACGTGGAACAAACCTTCCTTGGAACCGATAAGCGGAAGCGTTTCCGTAT
>WGAL01000172.1 GCA_015494845.1 Melioribacteraceae bacterium | reverse complement strand
GTTTAAAGCGATTGTTGAAACCGCATTAGCGCACAGAGCAGGCGGTTTGGTAACCTGGGATGTTTGGATGATTCGCGATTGCGACGGACAAGCGGCAAGTAAAACGCCGGTTTTATTCAGATGCGACGGCTCGGCAAAACCGGCTTATTACGCAGTTCAAGACGCGTTGGAAAACGCGCCTGATGACGTTGAAGATAATGTAAACGGAAAACCTGTTAGGTTTGAACTTTCGCAAAATTATCCGAACCCGTTCAATCCGACAACGACTATCGCTTACGTCATTGCGAGGAGGAGCGAAGCGACGACGCGGCAATCTGTCGGATTGTTAGTACAACTGAAAGTTTACGACGCGCTTGGACGGGAGGTCGCGACGCTTGTAAACACAAAGCAGAAACCGGGACGCTATTCCGTGAGTTTTAACGCCGCAAATTTAGCGTCCGGAATTTATTTCGCCCGCTTAAACGCCGGCGGTTATTCGAAATCGATAAAAATGATTTTATTGAAATAAAGTTTTGTTAGAATGAAAGAACGCAATAAATATTTGTTAATTGCAACCATTGCCGTATTTACAGGATTTTTAAGAACCGGCGATAAAAAAGAATTGCCTCTCTATAAAGACGTCAATGCGCCGATTGAACAACGCGTGGAAGATTTGCTTTCGCGAATGACGCTTGAAGAGAAAGTCGGACAAATGTGCCAGTTTGTCGGTCCGGAACACATTCATCTGACCGAAAAGATGAAAAATAAAGATGCAAATATCGACGCGTGGGCTTATTACAAAGATTTGACTGTCGCGGATATTGACAGCATGGTTGTGCGCGGGGAAATCGGCTCTTTTTTGCACGTAAAAACCGCGCAAGAAACAAACTTCTTACAATCGCTTGCAATGAAAAGCCGTTTGCAAATTCCTTTGATTTTCGGAATTGACGCGATTCACGGCGCGGGCTTGACAAGCGGCGCAACGATTTATCCTTCGCCGATTACAAATGCCGCAAGTTGGGATACGTCGCTTGCGCGCGAAATTGCGTCGCAAACTGCCGAAGAGTTGCGTTCGCTCGGTTTGCATTGGACTTTTACGCCAAACGTGGACGTGGCGCGGGATGCGCGTTGGGGACGCGTAGGCGAAACATTCGGGGAAGACCCGTATCTTGTTTCCCAATTCGGAGCGGCGACAATTAAAGGTTTTCAAAATAACGGCAAAGCGAAAGTTCTCGCGTGCGCAAAACATCTTATTGCCGGAAGCGAACCGGAAAACGGATTGAACGGCGCGCCGACGGATTTATCAGAAAGACGATTGCGGGAGATTTTTCTTCCGCCTTACGAAGCGGCTGTAAAAGCCGGCGTGGCGACCGTAATGGCGGCGCACAACGAACTTAACGGAGTGCCTTGTCATTCAAACAAATGGTTAATGGAAAAAATTTTGAGGAACGAACTCGATTTTAACGGTTTTATCGTGAGCGATTGGATGGACGTTGAACGCATTTACAACCGTCATCGCGTTGCGAGAAGTTACGAGGAAGCGGACTTGTTGGCTGTTGATGCCGGTATCGATATGCATATGCATGGACCCGGTTTTTACGAACGGGTAATTAAACTTGTGCGTTCGGGAAAATTGAAAGAAGAAAAAATCAATCGCGCGGTTAGAGGAATTTTACGCGCAAAATTCGAACTCGGATTGTTCGAAAATCCTTTTGTCGATGCCGGTAAAGTTTCCAATATCCTTTTTAACGAAAAGCATCGGGAAACCGCGTTGAAAGCGGCGCGAGAAGGAATTGTTCTCTTGAAGAACGACGGACTTTTGCCAATTGACGAAGAAAAATACGACAAAATTTTGATTACCGGACCGAACGCAAACGCGCCTACTATCTTGGGCGATTGGGTTTTGCCGCAACCGGAAGAAAACGTTACCACAATTCTGGAAGGTTTCCGCGATGAGATTAAAGATAAAAACAAATTGACATTTTTTGACTGCGGAACAAGCGTAAAGCATATTGATAAAGAAAAAATAAAGCAAGCGGCGGAACTTGCGCGGAAATCCGGTTTGGTTATTCTCGTTTTGGGCGAAAATCCGTTGCGTTATATGGCGGACGAAAAAACATCCGGCGAAAACGTTGCGCGTTCGAATATCAAACTGCTCGGCAATCAATTGGATTTGGTAAAAGCCATTTATGCAACAGGAAAGCCTGTTGTGGTAATTCTTGTAAACGGGCGTCCGCTCGGCGTTGAGTGGATTGCGGAAAATATTCCGGCGATTATCGAAGCGTTCGAACCAGGCGAACTCGGCGGAAAAGCGGTCGCGGAAATTGCGCTGGGCAAGGTTAATCCGAGCGGGAAGTTGCCTATTACTTTTCCGCGAAACGTCGGACAAATTGTAACGACGTATAATCACAAACCGTCGAGTTTTGTGCAAAGATATGTTGAAACGCCGCGAAGTCCGTTGTTTCCGTTCGGTTACGGTTTGAGTTACGCGAAGTTTGTTTATTCGGTTCTAAAAACAGATAAGAGAATTTTTGATAAAAACGAAAATTGTGAAGTTAGCGTAAAAGTGAAAAATATAGGAAGAAGGGAAGGGGACGAAATCGTTCAATTATACGTAAGGGACGAATTTTCTTCGGTAACGCGTCCGGTAAAAGAATTAAAAGATTTCAAGCGTATTCATTTGAAGCCGGGCGAAAGCAAAACGGTTCATTTTGTAATTACGCCGGAAAAATTAGCGTTTTACAATTCGGATATGCAGCGCGTTGTCGAACCGGGGAAATTCAAGATAATGGTCGGTTCTTCTTCTCTCGATAAAGATTTGTTAAAGACGGAAATAGAAGTCCAATAAATTTCAAATAATTCACGAGGTGTTATAATGAAAAGATTTATTTCGATTGTCGCTGCTTTTTTGCTTTCCGGTTTCTTCTTGGCAAAACCGGTTCAAGCGCAAAAAGCAAGCGACAAAAAACTTAACGTTATTTTTATTTTGAGCGACGACCACCGTTACGATGCAATGAGTTTTATGCATTTTAACGACTTTTTGGAAACCCCGAATATGGACAAGATGGCAAAAGGCGGCGTTCATTTCGAAAACGCTTTTGTCTCCACGTCGCTTTGTTCGCCGAGTCGCGCTACAATTTTAACCGGAATGTACGCGCATCAGCACGGCGTGGTTGATAATATGTCGCCTGTTCGCGGCGATTTGATTTATTTCCCGCAGTATTTGCAAAAAGCCGGATACGAAACCGCGTTTATCGGCAAGTGGCATATGGGCGAACAGCAAGGGAACGATATGCCGCGTAAAGGTTTTGACCGTTGGATAAGTTTCAAAGGACAAGGAGAATACTACAACCCGAAACTTAATATCGACGGAAAAAGAATACAGAGAAAAGGTTACATTACGGATATTTTAACCGATTACGCGATTGATTGGATAAAGCAAGAGAAAGAAAAAGGGAAGCCGTTTTTTATGTATTTATCGCACAAAGCGGTTCATGCTTTGTTCAAGCCGGCGCCGGAAGATAAAGGCAAATACGAAAACGAAAAAGTTCCGCATCCTGCAAGCATGGCGGACACGCCGGAAAATTATAAGGATAAACCGCATTGGGTAAAAGCACAACGCAACAGTTGGCACGGCGTCGATTATATGTATTAC
>WGAL01000171.1 GCA_015494845.1 Melioribacteraceae bacterium | reverse complement strand
ATTTTACAATGTATTATTAAAGAAAATAAAAATCAATTCGAGTTTACGGCGAAACTAAATTTTCTTCGAGTTTTTCATCGTTAAATTTACTCTCGGATAGAAAATTCAAATCCGAGTTCTCTTTCTTAACAACTTCCGTTTTATCCGAATTTTCTTTTTCCGCTCTGTTTAAGTTTTTAGAGGGACGTTTCTTTTCAGCCCATTTTAAAAAGAAGTACAGTCCAACGCCTACGGCGATTGCGCCGATTACTACGTAAAGCGCGTAATTGTCACTGTTGTCGGCGCTTTCAACATCGCCTCCGGCGCCGATTCTTTCTTGAATTCCGTTCAAATCTTCAATCGATTGCGCGCGGACGAGCATCGGTTCATAACTGAATAAAAAAGCAAAAATCAAAATTGAAAACCACAAGCTGAAGTTCTTAAATATTTTCATTTCAATTCCTTATTGAAAATAGAATAATAAAAACAAATATACGAAAGGCGAAACGAATATCAAGGAATCAAATCTGTCGAAAATTCCTCCATGTCCTGGAATTAACGCCGACGAATCTTTTACGCCTGCGTCGCGTTTAATTAAACTTTCAATTAAATCGCCGACTTGTCCGGCAATGCCGATTATCCCGCCCAGAATTAACGCTTGTCCGAAATCGAGAAAGTTTAAGAATAATTCGCGCATTACTATCATTCCGAGAACCGCGAACACAAATCCCGAAATCGCGCCTTCCCAACTTTTTTTCGGGCTTACGCGCGGCATCAATTTGCGTTTGCCGAAAGCCGTTCCGAGAAAATACGCCGCTGAATCGCAAAGCCAAATAGTTATGAAAACGGCGATAATCAAATAACCGCCGCGTTCGTAAATTATTTTTTCAGGAAAATATTCGCGAACCGAAATCAGCGTCGAAGCGAACAAGCCGATGTAAAAAATTCCAAGCAAAGCCGCGCCGGAATTGTTCACAGCCGAATTGCCGGTTCTGAAAAGAAAATATAAAGCAATAAACAACGGAATAAGCAAAATCAGAATTTCGAACTCAATGAGTTTTGAGTAAGCGTTGAAAACCAAAAGAAAAACGAACGCCTCGCCGAGCAAAAGCGGAATTTCGATTTCCTTGTTCTTCAGCATCGTTGCAAATTCGTAAAATGCGCCGAGCGCGACAAAAAGCACAAACAAAAGAAACAGCCATTTGCCGAAATACGCGGCAAACAGCAAAAACGGAATTGCCGTCAGCGCGACAATTATTCGCGTGGTTCTGTTGGATAAACTCATTCGCTTTCCTTATCGTTTTCTTGAATATCGTCAATTATGCGGCGCGCCTTTTCGGCGTCTTCCCTTCTTACGTCTAATTTTATTACGGATAAATCGCCCCAAACCGGAAAACTCGAATCTTTCTTGTCGATAATCACTACTTCAATTCCGGCGAATTCGAGATTGCTTTTTAACATCGCCGCTTCAATATCGTCGTTAGTAGTGTAAACCGTAACCCATTCCTGAGTTTGCGTTTTTCTTTCGCGAAATTCTTTCTCGTCAATCAATTCAACATTGCAAACCGGACAAACGGTTATTCCTCCGGCGTATTCGTTATTACACTCCGGACAAATCATCCGCGAACCTCTTTTTGTAAAATCTGTTTGCGTAAATCATAAGCGCAAAAAATATCAACGTAAGAACCGTAAGTTGCGCAAGCATCGACAACGGTTCTATTTTTGAAATATCGGGCGTGGAAACAAGCTCTTCCTTGCCGTAAATCAAATACATTACCACGGCGATAAAATTATTCAAAAAATGAACGCTCATCGAAAGAAAAAGCGATTGGCTTTTGTAAGCCCAGTAACCGAGATACGCCGAAAGCAAAAACAGAGGAATCATTCCGTACGGATTGAAATGATAAAGCGCGAAAAAGACCGACGTAATCGAGATTGCGTAAACCGGTCGCAGTTTGAACTCGAAACTTTTTTGGACAAATCCTCTGAAAAACGTTTCCTCGCACAACGCGGGAACGACCGTTACGACAATAATCACAAGAACCGTTTCAACCGGCGAATTCGTAACGAGAATATCCAAATACGACGCTTCGACGAGTTTGTCCATATTATCGAGAAAAGTTTTAAGCGCGTTGATTAACTCGCTTTTTTCCGCAAGCGTTGTAATAGCGTAATTTTGCAATGCCAAGTAGATTTGGAAAAGCGGCGTGAGAATTAACAACCCGACAATTGCGAAAAAAAATTCTTCTTTCAGCGGCATTCTTCTTACGCGAATTACGGTGGAAACGTCGCCGTAAACAGAGCGCGCCATCATTAGCGCAGGCAAAAGAATGAACAAAAGTTGTCCGGCGATTGTCATCAATCGCAACGAGTTTTTATCGACGTTTTTCAAATCGAAACCGAAAACAGCCATAGTGAGAAGGCTGCCGAGAAT
>WGAL01000170.1 GCA_015494845.1 Melioribacteraceae bacterium | reverse complement strand
TCTCTGTACATCGGCCAAAATGCTTTCGATTCTTCGTCCGTAAAATTCATAACATCCGAAATTAAAGCCGTTTTTTCGGTTCTTAAATTTCCGCGAAGCATTTCAATGTAATCGTTAATGTTTTGCGCCGAAGCGTATGAAAAACTGAATGAAGCAACAAAAAGCAATGCCGCAATAATTGTTTTCATCTTTTTTCTCCTTTTATTTTTTAATTTAATAATACCTAATATACTATTTTAATTTTTAAAACTCAGTTCCTCATCCAAATCAATTTTGCGAATATTCGGCAGCTTTTTACCAAGAAATCTTTCCGCAATAAACTTGAACTTTCCAGGCATGTCTGAAACGAAAAATAAATCGTTTCCTTCAACCGACGAATCGTTTAATAAACTTTTGGCGCGAAGATAATCTTCAACGACTATTGCCGCCGCGGTTCCAGAATCAATCAGTTCGACGCCTTCGCCCATAACTTCGCCGATAACGTTTTTAAGCAAAGGGTAATGAGTGCAACCGAGAATCAACGTGTCTATGTTTTTTTCTTTCAATTCGGAAAGATATTCTTTCGCGATTAATTTTGTCGCTTTGTGTTCGAGCCAACCCTCTTCGGCAAGCGGAACGAACAGCGGACACGCTTTTTCGTAAACCTTAACCTTGTCGTTCAGTTTAAGCAACTCTTTGGAATATGCCGCGTTCGAAATTGTCGCTTCCGTTCCGATTACTCCGATTCGGTTGTTCTTTGTTTTCTCCAATGCGAGATTTGCGCCAGGCGTAATCATTCCGATTATCGGAACGCCGAACTTCTCGCGCAAAACGTCCAGCGCAACGGACGATGCCGTATTACACGCCACAACGATTAACTTCACGTTTTTATTGATGAGAAATCGCGCGTCTTGAATTGCGTATTCGATTACGGTAGAATTCGATTTTGTTCCGTAAGGAACGCGCGCCGTATCGCCGAAATAAACGATGTTTTCTTTCGGCAAAAATTGTTTAAGTTGCTTAACGACGGTAAGTCCGCCGATTCCCGAATCAAAAACGCCAATCGGATTTGATTTATTCATAAAATTCATTTTAATCTTTCAGAAAACTTTCAATTGTTTCGGTAATTTGCTGACGAATAAGTTCGTAGTAGTTCTTTGGCGCTTTAACTTTTGTGTTCATCAACGTGTAAAACGAATCCACAACCTCGTTGCCGTGCGTTACGATTTTGGCGAAATAAACGTCCAAACTCAATAAATTCAGCGTGTTCGTAATTTTATACAATAGTCCGAGCCGGTCTGTCGAATGAATTTCGATGATTGTAAAATTTTCATGCTCAATAAAATCAACGGTCGGTTTTTTCTTTCGCCATAAGAACCGTTTCTCGAATCTTTTCCAACGCGAACGCACAAGTTTAAATTCTTTCGCGATTAGAAGTTGTCTTCTCACCGCTTCGATAATTTTCCTTTCAAGCGCCGGATATTTTTCTTTATCAATTTTTTTATTGGTAATAAAATCGCTTACGTTGAACGTGTCGATTACAATTCCGTCGTTTCGTGTAAAAATTTTAGCGTCGTGAATGTTAGCGTCGCTAACCGCAAACGCGCCGCAAAGTCTCGAAAGCAAATTGGACGAATCGCGCGTAATAATCGTAACGTTTGTATAATTTCCGGCGTCTTTAATCAAAACAGAAACGTCTTTCCCTGATTTTATTTCGCTTACGTGGCGTTCAATTTCTTCCTGCGTAAACGTTTCTATGTAACCGACGTCGTCAATTAATGAAAGATGCTCTTGGATTTCTGGGTTCTTTTCAGACTTGATTTTTCTTTCGATTTTTTCCCTTCTGTTTTGAAGCAAATCTTGCGCGCTGATTTTTTCTTTAATAATATCGCGCGTTTTGCGGAATAATTCGTAAAGCAATTCGCTTTTCCATTGCGTCCAAACGCGAGGATTTACGGCGGATAAATCGGCAAAAGTCAATAAATACAGTTGTTCCAGCGATTCAACGGAAGGAAATAACGACGCAAAAGCGTCGAGCGTAACCGGGTCGTTTAAATTTCTTCTGAACGCGGTTTGTTCCATTGTTAAATGGTATCGAACCAAAAATTTTACGCGCTCGATTTTTTCGCCGTTAAAGCCCATTCTGCTCATTACCGAATCGGCAATATCCGCGCCGATAATTTCGTGTCCTTCTAAGTTTATCGGCTTTCCGATATCGTGAAAGAATGCGCCGAGGTACAGAACGTCTTTATTTTCAACGCCGTGGAAAATTTTAGCAAGCGGCGAGTGTTGTTCTTTCAGTTCTTCCAATTTTTCGATTGCAATAATTGTGTGCTCGTCGGCGGTGTAAGCATGATAAACGCCTGGTTGGAAAAATCCGATTAAATCTTGAAATTCTGGAATCAGCGCGCCGAGCAACCCCATTTCATTCATTGAGCGCAAGGTTTTACCAACGTTTTTTTCGAGTTTAAATATTTCTCGAAAATATTGCGTGGAAAAATAGGAAAACTCTTCTTTGGATTTTTTGATTTTTTCGATTGCTTCAATTATTTGCAAACGTAAATCCGGCGAGAGCATCACGTCGTATTTGCCGCGATAATAAAAAGCGCGGATAATCGTTTCAACGTCGAGAGCGCATTGTTTATTGCAATAAAGCGCGTTGTCGAAAGTGCGAAAATCATCGTCCAAATCGATTGCCAAATAATCGGTGAGAACTTCGTTTCCTTTAATTTTGCACATTTTAATCAGCGTTCTCAAAAATCTGTTCAGCGAAATACTCGCGCCAAAATATTCGTTCATAAATTTACGCCAATCGCCGGAGTATTGCGGAATAATTTTCGCAATTTCTTCTTGTAGTTCAAAACTTAATCTGTCGCGTCCGCCTTTGTTTAACTTATGAATTACGTTGCGAACGCCGAGAATGAAAGCGTAGTTTTCTTTTACTTTCTCGGTTTCGTATTCGCCGAGTTTTTTTGAGGTTTTTAATTGGCGCGTAAAATTTTCCGTTTGCGTGAAATTCCCTTCAGGAATAAGAAACTCGTTGTTTTCAACAATGTAAATCCATTCGGAAAGATGTAAATCACGCAAACCGCCTGCCGAATGCTTTACGTTTGGTTGAAGAACTTTAGGCGACGCGCCGTATTTTGTGTTTTTAAGTTCAACTTCCTCGAGAAGCAGATTTAAGATTTTTTCTTTTCCTTCTCCGGAAATTTTATCAATAACTCGCGCTTGCATTTCGTAGTAAAGCGCGCGATTTCCTGCAATGAAGCGCGTTTCAAAAAATTGCGTAAACGACTGAATATCGCTTTCGTAAAATTTATCAATATCTGAG
>WGAL01000169.1 GCA_015494845.1 Melioribacteraceae bacterium | reverse complement strand
TTAAAAACTGGAATCCAGTGTTAAATGATTTTGCCGACAAAACAGTAAATGCAATTTGGGGGAGATCAAGTTCTGATCTATATATAGTTGGAAATGAAGGGAAAATAGCGCATTACGACGGCAGCGGTTGGGAGAAGATAGAGAGCGGAACTGAGGTAAAATTACGCGACGTTTGGGGAAGCTCGGACGGTTCGGAAATTTACGCTTGCGGATATAATCTCGGCGACGGATTTACTACATTTTTAGTAATTAACGCAAAAGATAAGAGCATTTACAAATTATATGAAGGGATGTCGGACGGAGAAATTGATGGACATTTGGTTAATTTTATAGCGGGGGTTTATAGTTACGGTAAAAAAGTATATTCAATGAATTTGACGTTTTTATACGATTTAAGAAAAATAAATCCGCCAAAGATAAAATTAATAGCGGAATGGAACTGGGCGGGAGAGTCTATAAACGGAGACGGATACAACGATATAATAATAAGCGGACAAGGGGGATTGTTGCTGCATTACAACGGAATTAGCGTTAAAAAGTACACGGAATTTAGCGACAACTATTTGTTTTTATACGGAACGGATATAAAAGACGGAACGGCAGTAGCCGTTGGAATGGATTACCAAGGAGCGGCGGCTGATTCTCCGGCCGTGGTTTATCTCGGAAGAAGAAATTAATCAAAACACAATCGCAAAAGCGGCTGTGTTCGGCGTTATTCTTATTCCTGGCATCGGGAAGTGAAGATAGTTTAACGTGTTCTTAACAAACTGAGCAAAACGTCCGTGAATCGGAATGTAATCCGGGTCGAAATCGAGCGCAATGTAATACTCGCGATAGCCGCCGCCGGCTCCGTCAAGCTCTCGCGCCGAAGTTCCAAGAGAAATCATCAACCACGAAGGCCAATATTCCGCCCAATTTCGCGGGAGCAAATTATTTACGCGCATCGCAAGCCAAAAAGTTTGTCCTTCGTAATCGTCAATTACTATTGCTTTTGTATCTCCGTTAAGAAATTTTTCCGAAGGCAAATAACTTACTCTCGGCTGAAAGTTTTGCAGAATCGGGAAATAATGTTGCATTACATAGTACGTTGGACCGAGAAAATCCGCAATTGCATCGCCTGGACTAAATCCCCAATTCGGCCCGAAACCGTCTTCAATCTCAACAAACATTTCGTATGAAAAAGCAATCGCCGCGCCAATCCACGCGCTTGTAAAAACGTCCACGTTTGCCGCTTCAACAGTTGATGCGAAAGCGTGAGCAAGTAAACCGGATGCGTAAAAATGTCCGAATTTATCAATTCCAAGCGCGTATTTTGTATCCCAAGTTATGTGAAAATCAGTGTTCGGGTCGCGCCACCAAGAGTTCGCTTCGTAAAGATGGACAGCCACGCCGGAAGCAATGGTAATTGTGCCAACAATTCCAAGCATTTGCCAATCAACGTTATTTACATCTGTTTGCGGGACTGAAACATAAGGCGCGCTGCCTAAATATTGCGCCGAAAGTTTCATCATTTGGTAATCGGTAATAAGATGATTACTGCGTTTAAGCGAAAGTGTGTCTTGCGCGACAATCGAAGTGATAAATACGAAATATGTTAAAAGAATTTTTTTCAAGTTGCGAGTTTTATTGTTTCCGGCATCAAAAAATCGAAATTATTAAGTTGAAAAATAAATATTAATATTGAAACTCGTATATTTAAATGAATTTTGTATAAAAAAGAAAAACAGGTTCTGTAATGAAAACAAAAGACAAAATCTTGATTTTATTGGCTATTGTTTTATTCATTTCCGCTTGTAGCAAACAAGAACAACCGGGGAAAATCAAATTAAATGAAAAGTGGAAATTTATTACCGGCGACAATCCGGAATTTGCCAAGAAAAATTTTGACGATAAAAATTGGGAAGAACTCTCGGTAAATAAAACTTGGAACAAACAAGGTTATCCTAAATATTACGGTTTTGCATGGTACAGAACAAAATTTTATTTACCTTCTTCATTAAAAAAGAACGCGGAACTGCGTGACAGCTTGATTTTGAAATTGGGTAAAATAGACGACTTCGACCAGGTTTTTCTAAACGGTGTTTTAATTGGGGAAAATCTCAAAAATGTAAACCGCGGAACAAAACCGACCGATGATTTCAAAAATCTCGATTATTCGTTTTGGGATAAACAACGGCGCTATTCGCTTCCGGTAAACGATACTTTGCTAAAATGGGACGGCGAAAACATTTTGGCTGTTAGAGTTTACGACTGGGGCGTCGCCGGCGGAATTTACTCCGGCAAACTTGAAATTACAATGCCGCAAATTCAAGATTATCTGAAATTCGAAATAAGCAAAGGCGATTTCAGCGAAAGCGGAAATAAGTTTGTTAAAAGTTTTTCAATTCGGAATACATCCGCCGCGTATAAAATTAAAGGCGAAATTGAAGTCGATTTAAGAAACAATTTAAGCGACGAGGATAGCGATTTGTTGGAGAAAGAAATTGTTCTTCCGCCGCAAACATCAGAGAATTTTATCGTTAAATTCGATAAACCGGATTATTCCGAAACGTTGGAATATGAATTCGAATTTGAGAATGAATCTGAAACCAAACTTACGGAAGGTGTGCCTTACATTTTAACGCCTCCGGAAAAAGAAACGCCGCAAATTAACGGCGCGCTTGTTTACGGACAAAATACAAACAAACCGTTTCTGTATAAAATTGCCGCAACCGGAAAACGTCCGTTAACTTACCGCGCCGAAAATCTCCCCAATGGATTAAAATTAGATAAGCAAGCCGGGATAATTTCAGGCAAAGTTGCAAAAGCCGGTAAATACAATGTGAAGTTAATTGTTGAAAATTCTCTCGGGAAAGACGAAAAAACGCTCGAAATTGTAATAGGTGAAAAACTTGCTTTGACTCCGCCAATGGGCTGGAACAGTTGGAATTGCTGGGGCTTGAGCGTT
The DNA here is from genome assembly GCA_015494845.1 of Melioribacteraceae bacterium. Taxonomy (GTDB): domain Bacteria; phylum Bacteroidota; class Ignavibacteria; order Ignavibacteriales; family Melioribacteraceae; genus WGAL01. The sequence goes on along the minus strand of WGAL01000169.1, from coordinate 1,204 downwards.
TCGCAGAAAAAAATTGCTGACGCGGCAAAAGCGTTTGTCGAAAAAGGTTTGATTAATCACGGCTGGACTTACATAAATATCGACGACGGTTGGGAAATTAAAGGCGATTCGAAAAAACCGAAACGAACAAAAGACGGCATAATTTTAACAAACGAAAAGTTTCCGGATATGAAAAAACTCGGGGAGCAAATTCACGCTTACGGTTTTAAGTTCGGAATTTATTCGTCGCCAGGACCTCTTACTTGTGGCGGATTTACGGCTAGCTACGGACACGAATTTCAAGACGCGCAAACTTTTGCCGATTGGGGAATTGATTATTTGAAATACGATTTGTGTTCTTACAGAAAATTAATGAAAGATAAAAAATCGCCTGATGAATTAATTCCGCCATACAAAAAAATGCACGAAGCGTTAATTAAAACAAATCGCGATATTGTTTATTCGATTTGCGAATACGGTTACGGGGAAGTTTGGAAATGGGGCGAAAAAGTAGGCGGAAATTTGTGGCGCACAACCGGCGATATTTGGGACGCTTGGGACAAAATGTATGAAATAGGTTTCGGACAAGCCGGACTTGAAAAATACGCAGGGCCAGGGCATTGGAACGATCCGGATATGCTTGTAGTCGGTTGGGTCGGCTGGGGTCCGAATTTACACAGGACGAATTTATCGCCTGACGAACAATATACACATGTAAGTTTGTGGGCTTTGCTTTCCGCGCCACTTTTGCTCGGAAACGACCTTACAAAACTTGACGATTTTACGATTAATCTGATTACAAACGATGAAGTAATTGCAATTGACCAAGACAAATTAGGAAAACAAGCGTCGCGCATTTATCAAAAAGACAGCGTCGAAGTTTGGGCAAAAGAACTTCACGACGGAAATCGCGCAGTGGGAATTTTTAATATCTCGTTAAAGAATAAAAAGTTTGCGTTGGAGTTCAATAAAATCGGCGTTAATGGGAAAGTTACTATTCGAGATGTTTGGAAACAACAAGATATCGGCAAATTCGAAAATAAATTTGAAACACCGCTACCGGCGCACGGCGTAAGGTTGATTAAAATTTTCAAGGAAAATAAAAAATAAGCGTCGTTACGAAAGCAAAAACTAAAAATTTCCGTCATTGCAAAAAAAGGAAGTGACGATTCGACGCGGCGAATCAGCCTAGGCGGACGTTTGTAATTTAATTTTAGTTTTATAT
>WGAL01000168.1 GCA_015494845.1 Melioribacteraceae bacterium | reverse complement strand
ATTCTTGAGCCGCCGTAAGATTATCTTTCGCGATAAATTCTACAATTTCAGCTAAATCCGATTTTGCTTGGGTAGAAAAAAGGATTTTCATCTTTTTTCTGTTTTGTTTATCATTTTTCTAATCTCATCAAAAACTTCAGATTTAGAGTAAACTTTATCATTTTTATAATCTTCAAGACCTTTAATTATTTTTCTCATAAAGTCTATTTGGTCTTGCATTTGTTGAAATTCGTCCACATTCAAAACAACAGCGGCGCTCTTGCCATGTTGCGTAACTACAATCGGCTTCTTTGTCGTGTTCAGTTCTTCAATATATTTTTTTATGTTATTCCTAAACTCGGAAAGCGGTTTAATGTTTCTAACGTCCAAACTCTCCATATAAACTCCATTTTAATTTTTGACATTTAAATGTACGCTAAAATGTCAGCCTTCGCAATTAAAAAATTTCTAATGGAAATCAAAAAATAATCTTATGTTCCATGTGAATTTTAGTGCGGATTATTTCTTTTTAGAATACTCAACCAAAATATGAACCGGCTTATTCCAAATTAGATTTGCTGTTTTGTCAATTATTTTCCAAAGAGAAAAAGGAAAGAATTTGAGCAAGACGTAAGTCATAAAATAAATTAACGCTTTATTACCGAAAACAAACCAATTCTTTTCTTTTAATTCGGGACAATCACAGAAATCCAACAAAATATTTTCATCGAACGAATGCAAGTGTCCGTTTAGCGGCGTTTTTTTATGGCAATGGATACAAAGCGCGTAACGGATTTTTTCCTTATACGGCGTGGTAATTATCAATTTACCGCCGGGCTTTACTACACGGAAAAGTTCCTTTACAAAATCTTCCGGCGATGTAACGTGTTCTATTATTTCGGAAGCGACGACAATGTCGAACGAATTGTCAGAAAACGGAAGGAAAAAGGAATCCGCCGTAACTTGTAAATGATTTTTTGCGGGAATTTTCTCCTTCGCTTTTTCCAGATTAGCCAATGCAATGTCAAGCGAAACAACGACTTTCCCTTTCGGAACAAACTTTCCGGCAAGCCAAGCCGAGCCGCAACCGACATCGAGAATTTTTTCCGCTGTTTTCGGTATTCTGCTCAAAATGTATTCCCGAACGCGCCGTTCGTCGTGGGCGGTAGCCGGCGGGCGTTCCTCAAAATAATCGAACTCTTCGGCGTCGGTTTTGTAATGTTTTATGTAATCAAACTTCTGCATTGCTTTTTTCTTTTACCGCAAGTTGACCGCAAGCGGCGGCAATATCGTCTCCTTGCGTGTTCCGCAAGAAAACGGAAACGTTATTCTCGCGCAACCGGTTCGCAAATTCTTCAATTCTTTCGCGGGGCGTAGGTTTTAACGATGCGGAAAAACTTTCCGGATTCATATGCTCGATGCTGTTAAAAGGTATCAAATTAATTTTGGAAGGAATTCGCCGCGTAAGTTTTATCAATCTTTTAATGTCTTCCGCGCGGTCGTTTAGCCCGTCGAACATCGTATATTCGAAAGTTATTCGCGTTTTGGTTTTTCGCGCGTAATATTCAAGCGATTCATAAACTTCTTTCAAAGGATATTTTTTATTTACCGGCATCAGTTGCGAGCGAATATCGTCGAAAGTCGAGTGCAAGGAAAGAGCAAGTTTAACGCGCAATCCGCTATCGGCAAGCGCAATGATTTTAGGCGGAATTCCGGCGGTGGAAACGGTAATCCGGTTTTTGCTTAATCCGCGCGTTTCTTCCGATATAAAAATTTCAGTCGCTCGAACCGTGTTTTCGTAATTCAACAGCGGTTCTCCCATTCCCATAAAAACAATGTTTGTGATTTGCTTTTCGTAAACGCTTTGCAAAAGCAAATATTGATCGACAATTTCCGACGCAGTTAAATTTCGCTTAAATCCCATTAAACCGGTGGCGCAAAATTTACAATCGAGCGGACAGCCGACTTGCGTGGAAATACAAAGCGTAGTGCGTTTTCCTTCTGGAATAATCACCGCTTCTATCGTGCGGTTATCGTGAGTTATAAGCAAGTGTTTTTCGGTTCCGGTCGAATCGGAAATCATTTTGCCGCGCAAAGCGAGGGAAAAAACTTCGGCGTTTTCCTTTAATTTGTTGCGTAAAGTTTTCGGCAAATTCAACATCCGGTCAAAATCGAAAACACGCTTGTCGTAAATCCACTCAAAAACTTGTTTCGCGCGGAATTTCGGTTCGCCCAATTCCGTGAAAAATTT
>WGAL01000167.1 GCA_015494845.1 Melioribacteraceae bacterium | reverse complement strand
TTTTTAACCGCCGACGAAGTTTACCAAAAGTTGGACGAAATGCACGCCGACTATCCGAATATCACAACCGCTAAATTTTCAATCGGAACGACAATCGAAGGCGATTCGATGTATGTTATTAAAATTTCCGACAATCCCGAAATTGACGAAGACGAGCCGGAAGTGTTTTTCCACTCGTTAATTCACGCGCGTGAACCAGCCGCGATGATGGCGGTTCTTTACTACGTTTATTATTTGTTGGATAATTACGGAACCGATCCGGAAGCGACTTATTTGGTAAATAACAGACAAATTTATTATTTGCCTGTGTTTAACGTTGACGGCTACAAATACAATCAATCCACCGACCCGGACGGCGGCGGAATGTGGCGGAAAAACAGAAGGCAAAATAGCGACGGTTCACACGGCGTTGACTTGAATCGCAATTGGGGATATATGTGGGGCTATGACGATAATGGTTCAAGCGGCGATCCGTCGAGCCAAACTTATCGTGGTACAGCGCCTTTTTCGGAACCGGAAACCGAAAACGTCCGGCAGTTTTGCGACGCGCATAATTTTGTTACTACCTTAAGTTATCACTCTTACAGTGATTTATTGATTTTACCTTGGGGTTATATTCCCGAAGAAACGCCTGACTCGCTTCTTTATCGTGAATATGCGAGAGATATGACTCAATACAACCATTACACATGGGGAATTTCTTCCGATATCATCTATGCAGTAAACGGCGATTCTGACGATTGGCTTTACGGCGAGCAAACCGAGAAAAACAAGATTATCGTAATGACGCCGGAAGTCGGTAGCAGCTCCGACGGATTTTGGCCTCCTCAAAGTAGAATTTTACCGCTTGCCGAAGAAAATTTGTTTATGAATAAATACATTACTTGGGTTGCCGGTGAATATGTAAGCGCCGAATTGACAAACATTTCTTCACAATACGTGAACCCTGGCGAACTGGCAATGTTCAAATTGAAAATCAGAAATAAAGGTTTAGGCGACGCCAGCAACGTCAAGGTAGAGTTTTCGCCGCTTACGGAAAATATTTCTTTTGATAATGCGGTAATTGAAGTTTCAGCTGTTCCCTCGCGTGAAGAAATTTACGCGGAAGACACTCTTAAGGTTTTGGTTGGCGAGAGCGCACAAATAGGCGGATATGAAAAGATTCTCGCAAAAGTTTTTTTGAGCGACGTTAATGTCATTAACGATACTATTTCACTTAGAATAGGAACTCCGGTTACAGCTTATAATCTTGACGCGACGGACATGAACTCACTTTGGGAATATAGTTCAAATTCAAGTCAGCATTGGGAAGAAACGACAACCGATTATGTAACTCGTCCGAATTCTTACACCGACAGTAAAAACGGAGAGTATCAAAATAGCATTTCAAATTCGCTTATTTTGAAAGATGCCGTAAATCTCGGAGGATTAACTGCGCCGTTTCTTTCATTTTATGCAAAATGGGATATTGAAACCGGTTGGGACGCGGTAAAAGTTAGCGTTTCAACGGATAACGGCTCTACGTGGACTGACTTAAGCGGAAAATATACAAAACCGGCAAGCGGTCAAGGAGCGCAAGTTCCTGAGAACGCGCCGATTTATGACGGAGTGCAAGAAGATTGGATTTTGGAAGAAATGGATTTGAGCCAATTTATTGGGCAAAATATTAAACTTAGATTTAAGCTTGCATCGGATTCATACATAACCGGCGATGGTTTTTATGTTGACGGAATAAGAATTAAGTATTATACAAATCCTGATTTAGTGGACGAAAACGCATCTGTAAACAAATTTGAATTAGAACAAAATTATCCGAACCCGTTTAATCCGACAACTATAATTAATTATGTCGTTGCGTCCATTCAAGTTAGAGACGCGATTAATCGCGTCTCTACAAAAGGGACTGTTCAGGTATTGCTTAAAGTTTACGACATCCTCGGTCGCGAAATAGCAACGCTTGTAAATAAAAAACAAACGCCAGGAAAATACTCGGTTCAATTTGATGCAAGTAATCTTCCAAGCGGAGTTTATTTTTACACTTTGCGTGCCGGTAATTTTATTCAAACAAGGAAAATGGTTTTGATGAAATAAAATTTATTGTTATATTAAAAAAAATTAATTTATGGGGACAACCTGTGGGTTGTCCCTGAAAACAGTATTAAATTGCAGGGAAACCAAGATTAGGAAACGGCACAATAAAAGGAGGCGTAAAATGAGACGCATAATTCTTTTCTTCCTATTATTAATAGCTTTAATTCCGGCTCGCGCGCAGTTTAGCGAAGTAAGCAAATTTCCTTATACTTTACACAACAATGAAAGCAATGCTAAAATTCTGGATTTAGGGGATAATCATTTAATCTTAATTATGGCAAATGATTCTCTTTTTATTTCGCATTCTTACGATAACGGTTCAACGTGGGGAGACCCGGTTCCTATTTGGAGTGGGAGTTTAATTCAACACTTGGATGCAATTGTTCTTCCGACAGGAAGGCTTGTCGTTGAGTTTTCCACAACTGATATTCAAACTATTTACAGTGACGATAAGGGTAATACTTGGTCATCTCCGGTAGAGATATACACAACAAGCAGAGAAATTAAACTGTATTATTCCGATAAATTATATGCGTTTATGGCGGCATCCAAGCATTTATATTATTGGACAAGCGAAGATGGTGCTAGTTGGTCTTTTTACACGCGGATTTCCAATATTGTTCCGTTTAATATTGTTTCATTTTCTTTTGTTGAATTTTCTACTGGTAATTATACGGTCGCATTAGCCGGAACGTTATCCGAAGTCCCTAGTATTGTTATAAAGAATTCCGATACTTTAGACGGAAATTGGACTGATTTGAGTACGGCGTTTCAAAGTACAAATTCAATTTCGGATATTGACGGCTTAAAAGATGATTCCGGCAAATTCTGGCTTTCTTTTTCGGTAACAAATACGCTTTATCAAGAAACTTTTAAGAATGTATGTTACATTACAAGCGAAGATGGCGGAAATAATTGGAGTGAACCTGTTCCATTCGGAAAATCGTTTCAAGATGATTGGAATGTCAGAGTTTCACCTTCCGGGAATAATCCGCTAGCGGTATTTTTAACAGACAGAAATGGCTCGACGTCAAATATATATTATGGGAAGCTCGGTATTTCGGATGATATTTATTATCCGCCGTTCCTGCAAGATTACGCGACGCATTATAGCGACAATTATCCCAACACAGTTACGGCAATTGCTACTGCCCGCGCTTTTACCGACCAACTTCCTCTTTCGGTTTATCTTACTTTTAACGGCGAACCGGTAGCGACAATGTACGACGACGGACAACACAACGACGGCGTTGCCGGAGATTCAATTTACGGCGCTTCCTAC
>WGAL01000166.1 GCA_015494845.1 Melioribacteraceae bacterium | reverse complement strand
TGTATATATTTATGTGCTTAAAATCCATTTAACAAAGATACTATATATTTCACATTTTTCTTAATGCACCACAACGTATGTATATATGCAATTGTTCTTATCCACCCAAATTAGCGGTATAAAAACAATTGTTTATATTTTGCTTATACGCTTAATCTAAATATCCTAAAAATAATTTACAATTTAAATTATAGAAAATTTTCAAACAACAAAATTTAAACTTTAGTAAATAATTTTGCGGGCGAAGTGAAACGACGTAGTTTCTCCGCGACAGACTGTTGGTTTTGTAAAACAAAATACAAAAGTCTTGAACCAAGATTAAGATGATTTAGGGATTAGCATGATTAATAAACAAAAAGGTTAAAAGATAATTCTGAAAAATCATGGTTCATCAGCTAATCACAGAAATCATGGTTCAAGACAATGAGGTTTAGTAAGCCAACGCTGGATACTCGGTGGTCCGCCGCGGCGGAGCCACGCACCGACAAGTCGGCGCTCGCAAAGACGTTTATTATTTATTTTATTGCTATAGTGCAATTCTCTCATTTCTCGCAATCCGTCATCTGCGGACGCTTTGTTAATTCCCATTAATCCAATCATCCAACAATCCTCTACGCCTTTTCATCTTCTCAAAATCGTTACATTTAAGCTATCATCAATCTTATTCACAATCGAATTAACGCCGAAATGTTTTTCGATGTTATCGGTAGTTAAGATTTTTTCTTTCGGATTTTTCTCCGCAAAGCCGTTCGAAAGCAAAACAATATTTTGAGCGAACATTCCCGCCAAATTCAAATCGTGCGAAACTGAAATAATGGTGATTTTTTCGTTGCGGTTCAACTCGGAAAGAAATTCGAAAATCGAAATCTGATGCTCAATATCGAGAAAAGCGCTGATTTCATCCAAAAGCAAAATTTTCGGTTCTTGAGTAAGCGCGCGGGCTATCAACACGCGCCGGAATTCGCCGCCGGAAATTTTTGTGATTTCTTTATTCGCAATTTTACCCGCGCCGATTAATTCGAGATTTCGCTCGACTATTTCTTTGTCGCGCTTTTTGAGTTTTCCGTAAAAATTCAAATAAGGCGTTCTGCCGGTAGCCACAAATTCGTAAACCGTGTAGGGAAAAGTTGGAAGATAATTTTGCGGAACGTAAGCAAGCAGTACAGCTAACTCGCGGTGATTGTATGCGCTGAGATTTTTTCCCTCAATCTCCACTTCCCCGCTCTGCGGATGTAAAAATCCGGCGATGATTTTAAGCAAGGTCGATTTCCCGCTTCCGTTTATTCCGATTAAAAAAATAAACTCGCCTTCGTCCGCGGAAAATCCCACATTTTTAAGAACCGGATTTTGCGGCGAATAACCGAATTTTATTTGGGATAATCTTACGCGCAATTTTTCCTATTCTTCCCAAGGGACTTGCAAATTCAGTTTTTGCAACTTTTGTTCGAACTCAATGCGTTCAAGACTTTTAACAAGTTTTCCGTCTTTCTTTCTCAGCCAACCGGCGTTTTCCGCGAGCGCAAGCGCGGCAACCGGATTATCGGAAAGCATATTTTTCAGTATTTCCATTTCCAACGCGGAAAATCCCGTAGTGTTCAGTTGGAAATCGTTAAACGCTTCCCAAGTTAGCGGCACCCACTTGCTTACGATTTCATTTCCGATAATTTGCGCATATTGGCGGATTTCATACTGCGCGTGCGAATCCATTCTTAATCTGAGGAAATGCAAAAGGTTGTGCAAATCTATTTTCCAATACGCCTCCGTGTAAGTAGAAAGCGGAAGGTCTTTTCTCGCTTGTTCGCGCGCCACTCCAAGTTCAACGCGCTTTTGATAAATTTCGCGGACTATCCGGTGCATCTCTTTTTCTTGCTTGGAAAGTTCCGCGCCGATTCTTTCGTCCAAAAATCCTTCGCTTCCCTGCTTGTTGTCTTTCGATTGCTTCCGCCACATCGAAGGTTCTGTTTCGTATGCGGAATCTATCGCGATTGAATAACGCGTGGAATATTCGTTCACATTTGCGGTTCTGTGCCTAATCCACTGACGCCACGCGTCCATCGGAACGCGAATATGAAACTTTATTTCACACATTTCAAAAGGCGTCGTGTGTTTGTGCCGCATTAAATATCTGATTAAACCTCTGTCTTGTCTTACTTGCTTTGTTCCTTTTCCGTAAGAAACGCGCGCCGCTTGAACAATCGATTGGTCGCTTCCCATATAATCAACCACGCGAATAAATCCGTCGTTAAGAACCTTAAACGGCTTTCCCAAAATTTCGTCGAGCGCTTCTACTCTTACGCGTTCCAATTTTTCAAATTCTTCTTGCATTTATTTTCTCCAAATGTTTTTGATTATTTCTTCTACTGCTTTTTCAATTCCCGGTTGCGGATTTTCAATCGCTTCCGCTCCGGTTTCGTAATATTTCACTATTTCATGTACTTCGTAATTTGCATTTTCAAGTTCGTTTTTTCCAACAATAAAAAATACGGGAATATTTTTCGCGGCAAAATATTCGTAAACGATTTGCGGCGCTTTACCGTTTAGCGTTTGCTCATCCAATTTACCTTCGCCGGTAATTACAAAATCCGGTTGAGGTAAATCCGATAAAAATTCGTCCAAAATAAAATTTAGGGAAGGAATTAATCGCGCACTGAAAAATTTTTTAAGCGCAAAGGCAAGTCCGCCCGCGGCGCCGCTTTCTTTATGCGGATTTTTAATATGCAATAATTTCAGTATATTGCGAAAACCTTTTTCCAATTCCGTTATTTCCGGTTCGCTTGCGCCTTTTTGTTTTGCGAATGTTTTATTTGCTCCGTTCTCTCCGACTAACGGATTTTCGACATCGACGACGGCGTCAACTTTAAAACTAAGAGAAAAATTGTCGCTCAAATAATCGATTTTATTTACCCGCGAATAAAATTTCGGCTGAACCGGCAGGGCGCGTCCGCATCGTAAAATCCGTAACCCGAAAACGGAAGCAAGTCCCAAGCCCAAATCTTGCGTCGCCGTTCCGCCAAGTCCGATAACCAACCG
>WGAL01000165.1 GCA_015494845.1 Melioribacteraceae bacterium | reverse complement strand
GAAAGTAGTTAAATGAAAGTTTACAGAATAAACAAAAACAAAACAACACTGGAATTTCTTTTGCCGGAAACATCTACCGAATTGGAACTCCCGCTTGTTGGCGCAAAGTTAAAAGCAGGCTTCCCTTCTCCAGCAGATGATTATGTGGAAGAACGCCTCGATTTGAATAAGTACTTAATTAAAAATCCGGCAAGCACTTTTTTTGCGCGCGTTAGCGGCGACTCAATGATTGGTTCAGGCATTTACGACGGCGACATTTTGATTATCGACCGCTCCGTAGAACCGCGCGAAAACTCGATTTTGGTTTGCGCAATTGACGGCGAATTTACAATTAAGCGGATTAAGAAAATTGACAACGAAACAATTTACTTGGTGCCGGACAATCCGGATTTTCCGCCGATTAAAGTTTCGAAAGAAAATGATTTGGTTATTTGGGGAACCGTAATTTACTCAATTCACAAACATTATTAGCAGAGTTTTCCCAAATCGATTTTTTGCAGAAGATTTGCAACAGCTTTTTCCAGATAAATTTTATCAATTTCGTTAAATGCAGAAAAGTCGTAGCTGTCCAAATCGAGCACACCGTAAAGATTTTCATTAACAATTAACGGCACGACAATTTCCGATTTAGAATCGGCGTCACAAGCGATGTGTCCTGGAAACTCGTGAACATTTTCGACAATTATCGTTACTCGTTTTTCCGCCGAAGTTCCGCAAACTCCCTTCCCGATTTCAATAAATTCGCAAGCCACTTTGCCTTGAAACGGGCCTAAAATTAATCTCCCCTCAAAAAGAAGATAAAAACCGCACCAGCTTACATAATCAAGCGAGTGAAAAAACAACGCGGCAAAATTAGAAAGAGCCGTTACATGCGGCTCGCCCTCGTAAATCAAAGCGTCTGTTTGTTTTATTAATTCCTTGTAAGCTTGTTCTTTTTCTGTCATAATTCCTTCACAAATTGATTTGGTTCAGCGCCTTTCTTAAATCCGATTTTCTTCAAATACTTAATGTGTTCATCAACATCGGAATAAGTAATTAATTTGTTTATTCCCTTTTCCTTAAAAAATTTCGGCGTTGTTTTCATCAAGAATTTGGCGTTGTTCAAATCGCGGTAGCTTGGAATTGCGTAATCCAATACAATTTCCGCAGTTCCGTCTTTTTTAATTTCAAAGATGAATAATCCCACAGGCAGAACGTTGCGCAGTACGAAAAAAATTTCTTTTCCTTCAACCATTTCTCCCTTGAAATGCGGAAAATATTTTTTGATATCGTCACGATAAAATTCAAGGAATTTTTTCATATAGCGGTTTGTCGGTAAAATCGGATAGATTGAAAATTCCTCGCTTTTCTTTTTGTAGAGACGCGAAAGGTAGTAAATGTCCACAAGCGTAATGTAACTATTAAGAACAAACACCGGAAGCGCGCCTACGATTAGTCCGTATGTGGCAAACGTTGCCGCGCCGAATAAGTTTATCCAGCGCAGTTTAACAATATTTTTCATCGTAAGCGAAACCGCAATAAGCACAGTTCCGATGTAACCGATTATTTGAATCCAGTTTATTTCCATGAATTGTTCCTTTCTAAAATGTCTCGAACCATGATTTCTTTGATTAGCTGATTAACCATGATTTTTTCGTTATTACCTTTACGTTTTTCAATCATACTAATCACGAAATTCGACGCGGCGAATTCTAATCATGGTTCAAAACATTTGCTTTGCTTACAAACTTACAGATTGCCACGGCGCCTTTCGACTGCGTCGATACTCTCCTTGCAATGACGACGGTGTGACCGTCCGTCACTGCGAAAACTTATTAGTCTTTTATCCTCCTTTGCAATGAGAAACACTAAAAAACTATTTCATCAAAACCATTTTCTTTGTCTGAACAAAATTCCCTGCGCGCAACGTGTAGAAATAAATTCCGCTTGGAAAATTAGTTGCATTGAATTGAACGGAATATTTGCCAGGCGTTTGTTCCTTGTTTACGAGCGTTGCTACTTCGCGTCCGAGTGTGTCGTAAATTTTGAGTTGGACTGACAATGCGTCGGATTGCCGCGTCGCTTTGCTCCTCGCAATGACGTAATTTATTGTAGTTGTCGGATTAAACGGATTCGGGTAATTTTGCAATAAATCGAAATGAGTGATTTTTTCGTTTTCGGTCGCAGGGACATCTACAATAACGTCAAAATATTTTTCACGCGCGACGGAAATGGCGTTTGTTAATTCGTCGAAATCCGGCGCAATTGCAATTGTAAATGCAACGGTTTTTTCCTCGCCCGATTCAACGGAATACGGCCCGCCTGAAATAACAAACGAAATATCGGAATTTTCGGCAGACGTATGCGTTAATCCTGACGAAAGCATTGTCCATTTTTTATCGTCCGTGAAATTTTCGACGTTAATTCCGCCGTTTGAACCGTCGTTACAATTCGCCCAAAAGTTATATGCAGAATCCGAAATTAGTGCAACGCCTTGATACGTGGAAATTGTGTTAAAATCTTTATCCCAAGCGTAAGCAAAATTATTTAAGGAATCAAACGCGGCATAATCGTCGGCGTAATCGTCTTCGTCCAAGTCCCAGTCAAAATATAACCCAACATGCAAATTGTTTATTGTTTCGCTTCCGTTGTTTTTCAAAGAATATTTCAAAATAATGTAATTCTTATCATTTTCAGTATTGAACGCAAATGAGTTTAAAGTAGTTTCAATTCCCAACTTGTTTTCTCCGGCGTTATCGTCGTTAAATTTAAGTGTTCCTTCCTGGTCGGCAATTGCGCCGGGGATAATTACTCTAAACGGCGAAACGGTATTGAAATCGTTACTGACGCTTGAAAATTGCAAAATATGCAGAGCGTCCATAACCTTGTCAGAAGACGTTCCGTACAAAAATCCGGCTTCGAAAAATCTCGTTTTGCCGTCGTTCATATATGTTAAGCCGTTGCCTTTTGTGTTGTACGGATAATCTTCGTAACCGAGCATCCCTTTGCTTGTAATTGTTAAATCCAAATTGTTTACGTTCATATCTGCGTAACTCGGGTTAACCAAAACGGAAATCCACTGGAAATCGGAATAATCGTTTGCCGAATAATCTAATCTTAAATGCACGGTGTGATTTTCCGGAACGTTTTCGGACAAAGTAAATTTAAACGACGAATTTTCGTTGTCGAATTCGGAATTAGAAGAAACGCTTGCAACGGAAAAATTGTTTTGCGTGAGCGAAACATAAGGGTCGTCGGTCGTAACGGTAATTTGCAAATTGGAAACGGCGGATAAGAAATTTCTGAAATTCCCGAAAAATTCAACTTCCTCGCCAGGCAGAAAAACATCGTCATTATTGTCGGTAAACGAAACGTTTGTCGCTCTGACAGATTTTACATTTTGAGCGCTCAAAGCCGAAAATGCGTTTACCCTTCCCTTCCCGAGCAAATATTCGGAATTCGGATTTACGGAATAAATGTCGTCAGCCGTTGCGCGAATTCTTTCGCAAACTTGCAACGAGTTCAAATCAGGAAAATGTTTTTTAACGAGCGCGGCAATTCCGCTTACCAAGGGCGAAGCAAGCGAAGTTCCGGATGCGGTAATGTAATCGTTTCCGCTTCCGGTAGAAATCACATTTTCGCCTGGAGCCATTAAATCAATATCGTATCCGTAATTTGAGCTTTCCCAAACTGCGTCATTGTCTTTAGTTGCGCCAACGGATAGCACGCCGTAGTACTTTGCAGGATAAAAAACGACGTTTATTCCGTCGTTCCCAGCCGCCGCTACAACAATTACATTATGCTCAACGGCGTATTGCACGGCTTCATAACCTAGCATAGAAAATTGATAATTCCCCCAACTGCAATTAATAACGTCCGCGCCGTTATCGACCGCGTAAACAATCGCGCGATAGCCGGCGGACATAATAACTTCGGTGTAACTTTGATTGTCGGTTATTTTCAAGCCCATTAATTTTACGTTAAAACCGACGGAAGCAATTCCGGTATTGTTATTTGTTTCCGCGCCAATTAATCCGGCAACTTGCGAACCGTGGAAACTGTCGCCGTCGTGTTCAATTCCATTGTCGTTGTTGCCGAAATCCCAACCATAAATGTCGTCCACATAACCGTTGTTATCGTTATCAACGCCGTCAGGAGTTTCGTTAGGATTTTGCCAAATCTGATTTTGCAAATCTTCGTGCGAAATGTTTAAACCGTTGTCAATTACCGCCACGACAAGATTTCCCTCGCCTTGTTCAAGTTCCCAAGCATCCGGCATTTGTATTTTGTTCAAATACCATTGCGAGGAAAATTTCGGGTCGTTGGGCGTAATTCCCGCAAGTTTGCCGGTGTAATCCGGTTCGGCCCAAACGACGGTTTTAAGTTTAATTAATCGCGGAATTAACGCTTTAACGTCAATCGGCGACGAGAAACTTACGGAATAGATTTGTTGTAAATTTTTGTCGGAAGAAGGGAAAAGTTGTGAGATTTCGAGAATATTTATTGCGGAATTTTTTTGTTCAAACTCTCTAACAAATTTTTCTGGAGTAGCGTTTTTCGAGAGTTTAACAATAACTTTTCCGGGGATGTAATTTACTTGTGAAAACAAAAAAGGCGTTAAAACAAGAAACAAAAACGCAAATATTTTTTTCATTTCTCCTCCTTATCATAAACGGATAAACAATGAATAAAAATAATAAAACGAGAGGAAAAATCAGTTGTTCTCGAACAACTTTTTTTCTTCGGCTTCAATGTATGCGGTTTTCATCGGGGCGAGAATGTTTTTGACTTTCTCAGGCGTGTAGAACGTAAAGGCGTTTTGTTTAAAAATTATTGCAAGCGATTGAATTGCTTTTGAAATAATTTCGTGAATATTTGTTTCTTTTGAAACAACGTCGTAAGGCAAAAGCGAAACTAAATCAAATACGGCAATTTCGGTAATTTCCAGTAGTTGCTCGAACGGAAGTTTGTCCAATGTCATATCTTCGGCGTAAATTCCGCTTTTACGCCGGTTGCGGAACTCGGCTTCCATTCTATCGACCAAAAGTTGAACCGCGACGGTATTTGATATTCTTATTTCAATCATCTTTTGTTTATTGTTTTTACTATTATTATCGAAATTCATTTCAGTTTTTAAATAGCAAAAAACGTTAAATTGTTCCCTATCACGGATAAAAAGTCCAATACGCCGAAAGAACGCCGCTAATCGAACGGTAGCCTTCAATTTCGCGCATTGAATTTCCGGCGTTTAATTGTCCCGTAATTATTAGTCTGTCAAACGGACGGTATTCCACTTTGCCGTATCCTTCAAAAATCACAAACGAAGAAGCGGGCGCGTAGCCGAGTTTACCGCCGACTACGATATCCCATTCGACGCCTTCGTTTATTTGGTAATCTAGCCAAAGACTGTGAGTAATAAAATTTTGAGGAGAGTAATAATACGGATGTCCGGAATCCACAAATCCGGGATTTTCGTACGAGCTCATATCGTAGCGGAAGTTTGCGTAATAATATTCATAACCGGCTGTTGTGTTTACGCCGAATTTTTTCCCGACACGAAGCATAAAATAATTTCCGGCGTTCCCGTCGGTAATCGTTAAATAAGTATAATATCCTTTAATTAGAAAGCCTGAAGTATGCTTGTATTCCCCGTTGAGTCTGTACATAGAAACATATAAGCGTCCGTAATTTACATTGTTAATTAATCCGGGCGAATAAAGAATCAAACCGGCGTCGCGGTAGATGTAGTAACCGCCCAATTCAATTTTGTTTTGATATTTGTAAAGAATATTTGCCTCAAAGTCGCCGTATGAATAATTATTCGCCGTTGCCATTGTTCCGTACGTTATTCCTCCACTAAAATTTTCATTTATTCTGATAAACGCAGAACCGGCAAACAGCGCAAAAGAGCGCAAATTGTAATTGTCTTTCAACGAATAACGATGCAACCCGAGCCCGAGCGTAAGCCAATCCAACGCGCCGAAATCGAGTCTTCCGCCAAATCCGGTCATAAGAAAATCAATATTATCGGAATAAAAGATTGCGCTCGGAGCAAAACTGATTGTGCGCGGAAAAGTTTTTATAAATCCGTTAAATCCGGTAACCGGCACCCAATCGTAACGCATTTTTACCATTTTGTATTGCGTGGAATCCAAATCCCAAGTCAGCAAGGTATCGTAAACGGCGCGGGCGGAATCGTACTCGCCTATTTTCAAATAAGTATCGCCAAGGTAAAGCCGCGGTTCAAACTCGGCGGAATCTTCTTTTACAATCCACTTAAAAGTTTTTAAGGCTTCCAAGGAATCGCCAATTGTGTAAAGAACTTTCGCTTTTTGCAGAGCCGCGTCGTACCAATAACCGTCTTGTAAAATCTCGTCGTAAATTTCCAGCGCTCTTTCGTAATCGTGAGCGCAAAAAAGTACGTCGCCGTATTCTTTTTTAATGTAATCGTTCGGTTGGGCTTTTTGCAAATATTCTTCGTAATATGGAATCGCTTCCTGGCAAGCGGAATCGGAGACCAATTCGCGACCGGTATTTAATTCTTCAAGAAGTTTTTCCTGCGCCAATCTTGCTTTCAACAGCGCGATTTGGTTTTGAAGTTCTTGCAAGTCTTTGGAACCGGGTTTGATTTTCGCCGCCTCGTTCGCATATTTTTCCGCGCCTTCGGCGTCGCGTTGCAATATTTTCAAACTTCCCATTGCTATCAAGGCTTCAAAGTTTTTCGGTTCTTTCGACAAAATATCGTTTAAATATTTTTCAGCCGTATCGATATCTTGATTAGCCCAAACGGAAACTTGCGCCCGCAAAAGTTTGTATTTTAAATTCTTCGGCCTTTTGGCTATCAAATCGTCAAGGATTTCTATCGCCAAATCAAAGTTTTTATTCCATGCCGCCAATTGAGCAAGTTCGTATTTCAACGAATAATTTCTGCTTTTAGGATAACGTTTAAAATAATCTTGCAAAACATTTATTGCGCTTTCGTAATCTTCCAACATTTTATAATATTGAACCAACGCTTTAACATATTTAGAGTTTCTTGGGTAGCGTTTTACTTTCTTTTTGTAATATGCAATTTTCTTGTCGTAATAATTTTTTCTCTTCTCGGTAACTTCTTTTAACTTATTCTGTACTTTTGCGTCGTCAGGAAAATAATTTGCAATCTCTTGCGCGTGTTGATACGCTTCTTCGTAACGACGCTTTTTCATCAATTCGTCAATTAGTCTGAACCGTAAGTTTATATCTTTCGGTTGTCTTTTTACTTGTCGCAACAAGCGGTCCACAAGCGGCAACTTGCGTTGATCGTCAGGTTGATAATCCGTAACGTACGGTTTTTGTTTCGCTTTATCCAAACCGTCCAACGCTTCTTGAAAATACGGCTTAAAACTCAAAGCCGTTTCAAACGCTTGAATGGCAGTCTTTCGTTTTCCGAGCCAAAGAGCAAATGTTCCGTATCTGCTCCATAATCGCCAATCTTCAGGATATTTCTGTACGTATTTTTTCAGAATTTTTTCGCCTTTTTTGATATGATTATTCTTGGCAAGAATTTCCGTATAACGAATTATTTCATCAGGCGAAGCGTTTGGGTCGCGTTTTAGATATTCGTCGTACCATTGCTCCGCTAAATCAAATTTTTCCATTTTGCGGTAAGATTTTCCGATTTCCAAATAGTTCTCCGGATTGCTCGGGTCGATTGCAATTTCCCGTTTGTGCCCTTTTATTTTTTTATTTAGTTGAGCGTACCAGACTTTTTTAACGCGATTTAGCGCATCGAGATATTTTTTCTTTTCATTCCCCTGAGCTAACTTAACCGCCCTTCTTAAATCAATAACTGCGTTCTCGTATTGATATCGCGCCTCGTAACATAAACCGCGCAAGTAGTAACCTTCCGGCTCTTGCGGATAAGCGGTTATGTACTTGTTAAGCAAATCAATCGCTTCACCGTAGCGTCCGCTTTGCATATGCTGTTGCGCTAATTCCTTTAATCCTGAATTCTTTTGCGAATAGATATTTTGAGATGATAATACAAACAGAACCGAAACAATCAGTAAGAAAAATTTTATTTTCATAGCACGCTCAAAAAATTATTTATCGGCTAATAAAATAAAGAAAAAACGGAATTGAAAAAACCTTAAACCTAATTACATTTTCTTTCGAGGGCTCGTGCCTTTGCGAAAAATTCGTTGTTTTTATCGTCAACTGAAAAAAGTTTGTCCAAATATTTTTTCGCTTCGGATTTGTTATTTCCGTAAAACGAGTTTAGCGCTTTCAGATAAAGCAATTTCAAATACTCGCTGCTTTCATCATTTCGAATTTGGACGGACAAATCATTCAAAATTTTTTTCGCTTCGTTCAGATGTTTTAGTTCTATCAAAGCTTCGGCGCAAATGAATTTTACTTCTGTTGTTTTGTCGTTAATTCTCTTGCAGTATTTCAAAGCGCCGGAATATTTGCCGGTTCTTAAATAATTTTTCGCATAAACCAAATTTTTATCGAACACGGTAAAACCTTCGCTCAATATTTTTTGACTTCTTTCATACGCGAGTTTGTCTTTCCAATTATCATCGTTTCCGTATTGCGCCATTAACAAGCATTCACGCGCTTTTGTTTCCTCGTCCAACAAATAATAAGCGATTCCGCATTTGTAATTGATATAGCCCATAAAATTTATGCTTCGCGTAAATTGCGAATACTTTTCGAAATATTTTATCGCGGAAGCAAAATCGTTCAAGTGAAATTTCATTTCGCCGAGCAAAAAATACGAGAACGCGATTACTTGGCTAAAACTTTCGTCATCGTTTTTTACGACGGAAAGCAGAACTTTTTCGGCTTTGTCAAATTGTTTGGCGCGAATGTAATTTATGCCGAGTTGATATTTGAAAAAAATATTGTTAGGATATTTTTCAATCAGCGGCAACAAAAAATAATTTGAACTGTCGATGTCAAAGTAGTAATCCGAATAAATTTTGGAAAGCTGGAACGCGGCTTCGGTTCGCGCGAATGTTCCTCTTTCGTAGGCGAGTTTGAAATTCCTGATGCTTGTGTTCACGTCGGCGTTTATTCCGATAATCGAAAGTCCCACTTTTAAGAAAGATGGAACAAAACTCAGAAAATAACTAAAAACCGCCGTTCCGGAATACGCGTCGTAAAATTTTGGATTTATGTCTATAGCGTCTTCGAAATCGGAAATTGCGTTGCGCGCCGCCCAGAACGCGCTCATTTTTTCGAAATCAAACGCGTACATTATTGCGCGAAACGAATATTCTTCGCCGCAACGAAACAAGTAATACGGATTTTCGTCGTCCACATTGTCGAATAAATCCAGCGTCTTGTCGGAATTCGGGAAAAATTTCTTCAATAAATCTTCATCGCGCGAACCGAGATAAAACCAAACGTTCAATCGTGAATTTGCGTGATATCCGAGCGGCGAATTAGGAAAGCGTTTTTGTAAATCGAAAGCAATTTTTTTTGCTTTTTCGAAATCAAAATTATACGCGGCTTCGGAAAACTTTTGGTATTCTACTTCGTCTGGCGGAATTTGCGAAAAAGCCGAAGTTGCAAAAACAAAAAAAAGTATTACGAATTTCTTCATTCGTCGCTTTTCGTTTCGCGATAATTTTTTGCCGCTCTCACAAACTCGCGGAATAACGGATGCGCCTTAATTGCGCGCGATTTTAATTCAGGATGAAACTGGCAAGCCACAAACCAAGGATGTTCAGATATTTCAATCATCTCGACAAGCTCGCCGTCCGGCGAAGTTCCGCTAATTACTAATCCGGTTTCGGTTAATTTG
>WGAL01000164.1 GCA_015494845.1 Melioribacteraceae bacterium | reverse complement strand
TATCATTTCAGCAGAGGAACAAGTAGTTTAAATTCGGTAAGTCTCGGTTTGGAAAAGGCGCAATATTTACGCGATAATGCGGATTTATTAGATGTAGATAATGAACTCGAAAGCGATAATCCGCAAAATTTTGCGCTGTATCAAAATTACCCGAATCCGTTTAACCCGACAACGGTAATAAATTATGCCATACCATCCATTCAGTGTAGAGACGCGATTAATCGCGTCTCCACAAGTGGTTCCAGTGGCTCCGTTCAGGTTTCACTAAAAGTTTACGACGTACTCGGACGTGAAGTTGCAACGCTTGTTAATTCAAAACAAACGCCTGGTAAATATTCCGTTCAATTTAATGCGAGTAATTTACCAAGCGGAATTTATTTCTACACTTTGCGAGCCGGAGATTTTATTCAAACGCGGAAAATGGTTTTAATGAAGTAAAAATAAATTGTAGGGGCAACTTGCATGTTGCCCCTACAAAATTGGGCTTACAAAATTCAAATAAAAGTTCCTCTTATTCATTAAATAATAGTGTTTTTTGGAGCGGCTAACAATAAAATTCGGCTTATACCCTTTTGCTCTCACCGACGTTTTTCAAAAAATTTCTTATTATTTTGTATAATTATTTGTAACTTATTTTATTATTTCTTACAATACTTCCGGTTATCAATATTTTAATGAAAATAACATTTAAGAGATGAGATTTCTTAATTTAACCGGACTTTTATTACTTTTCTTTTCACTTCTTTCTTTTTCGCAAACAGATAATATTATTTTTCAAATTCCCTACTCAAATCAAAAAATACAAATTGATGGAGATTTATCGGATTGGGAAAAATATTTCGAATATACTTTTTCGGACACTTTAAGTTCTTTCCATAACGAAACAAATTATAAATTAAGCGATATTTTCCCGAAAAACTTTGATTTTAACAAACTGCTTCATCCGAGGTCAAGAAATAAAGTCCGTTTCCGCGCGTTCTGGAATAAGGAAAATTTTTACTGCGCCTTCACCGTTTGGGACAAACACCTTTTCGCCGAAAATCACGGGCGTATCGATAAACCGTTGGTTCATCTGAACGACGGCATTGAACTTTATATCGACACAAAAAACGAGGGGACGCCGAAAATGGATATAAACGATTATCAATTTTTAATTGATATCAGAAACAACACCGAGGTTTTTAAAGGAGATTTGAAAGAAATACTTGCCGATACGGTTGCCGTGCCGAAAGATTACGCACAAAATATTTTATTTTATTCGGCGGTTAAAATTGACGGCGTTTATAACGATGAAGAAGAAGACAGTGTTTATACGATTGAAATCGAAATTCCGTTCGCCGCAATCGGCGTTATTCCCGAAACAAATATGAAAATGCGTTTGGACGTTTGCGTAAACGACATTGATTATCCGGTAAAAAAAACGCTACAAATAGAAGAAGTTTCAACGGCGATGTGGCCTTTCAGTTGGAGCGGATACAGCGATTTTGGGTTCCCGAAATATTGGAAAGAAGTGCGATTTGTCGGCTCGCCGAGTTGGTTCGAAGCGGTTTCCGAAAAATATAAATCGGAATGGTTTTGGATTTACGTTGTTACCGCGACAATTTCTCTGTTGGTTATTTTGTTATTAATTTACAGAATATTTAAACTTCGCAAACTTCCGTCGTATAAAGAAGTTAATAACATATATTTCGACAACGCAAACGAACAAAAAAAATTAAGTTATAACGAAAAAATACTTCGAAAAGCTTCTCAATATATTATTAAAAATAAATCGAAAACTATTCATTCCGCCGAGCTTGCCGAAAATATAGGGCTATCGTTAAGAACACTTCAAAGAATTACCAAGGAAGAACTGAATATTACTCCGACAAATTATATTTATCTTGTCAAACTTAATCTCGCCGCCGAGTTTCTTAAAAATAAATTGGGGAACGTTACGGACGCGGCGTACGAATTCGGTTTTTCCGACCCGTCTTATTTTTCAAAAACATTTAAAAAGCATTTCGAAGTTTCTCCTTCCGAATTCGTAAAAAGAGCGGAAGAAGACGCTAAAACCCGGTAAGTCGCCATCCCGAATTGCCGCAGAAACAATTTTTGCGTAAAATTACATCAATTTGTCCAAATATTACAAGCCGTTTTAACAATTCAAACTTAAATTTGCAAACGTATGAACGAACTAAAAACCCATATTATTTCTTCCGTATGTTTGGGAATTCTGCTCGTTTTGCCGTTAATATACGAAACGCATCCTGTTTGGTTGCTTTCGATTATTATAATGCTTCTACTGATGATATTCCGGTTGCTTTTGGGTGAAATCACAAAAAGAGCGGAAAGTTTTTTCGTGGTCATATTTTTATCGGTTTTTGCAACGACCGTAATAATAACAATTTTTCAAATAAATCCGTTTTAATTGCGGAGGCAGAAAATGGAAAAAGAATATTTTAAATCGTTCACAATAAGTTTATTTTTCGTTCTGCTTCTTTCGTCAATCTCTTTCGGACAAGTTACTCTGTTAGTTGATTTCGGCTCAAACGCTTCGGAAAACAGTTTCGGATTGGGCGGCTGGAATACTTTGATAAAAAGCCCGGATGTAAGTTATTCCGCGGAAGGACCGGGCGGGCTAATTCCGAACGCCGGAGTTGAAGAGTATGACGATTATCAAGGCGTTACGGGAACGAGCAGAAATTTTACGTTAGGAGAAAGAATAGTTGTAACTTGGTACAATACTTCTTCCTCGGAGACTTACGTTATTGCGGCTCGAATTAGTTTTGAAGATACCGATGAGCCTGACGCGGACGGTTCGGAAGGGAAATGGTACACAATGCGTTCTTTCGAAGATTATCGCCAAACATATCAGGAAATACCGCCAGGCGGAACGGTTAAAACGGTTTTTA
>WGAL01000163.1 GCA_015494845.1 Melioribacteraceae bacterium | reverse complement strand
CGCTCCGGTATCGCCGATAATTTCCGCTTCGAGGAAAGTAAGTTTGCCGTTTTCGTCGCAACCGAGCGCATAATCCAATTTTATCGGGTGACGCTTAATCGACATCCGGATTGATTCTTCGCGCGTAAGCGTAATTTTTACCGGTTTTTGCAATTTAAACGCGGCAAGCGCCGAATGATGCTGAACCGTCAAATCTTCTTTCCCGCCGAATCCGCCGCCGTTTGGCACAAGAATTACGCGGACTTTATCTTTCGGCAAATTCAGAACGCGCGCAATTTCCTTGCGGTCTTCGTAAATGCCTTGTCCTTGCGAGTAAACCGTAATTCCTTCTTCCGTAGGGAAAGCGAGCGCGGATTCCGGCTCCATATAAGCGTGTTCAATCATTTGCGTTTGATAAACGCCGCGCGAGATGTATTTCGATTTCTCTTTCGCTTCTTCGATGTTTCCGCGTTCGATTTCGGTAACGTCGAGCAAATTCCCGTTCGGATGAAGTTGCGGCGCGTTTTCTTTCAGCGCGTCTTCCGGGTCGGTAACAGGTTCCAAAACTTCGTATTCAACTTTGATTAATTCCGTAGCTTGCCGCGCTATCGCTTTTTCTTTTGCAATAACAAGAGCGAGAACATCGCCGATGTAATGCGTAATTTCGCCTTCGGCAATCATCATCGGCCAATCTTTAACGATTAATCCGACAAAACGCTCGCCGGGAATATCTTCCGCGGTAATGACGGCTTCTACGCCGTCAAGTTTTTCCGCTTCCGAAATATCGATTTTCAAAACCTTTGCGCGCGGATAGTCGCTGTATTTGAAAGCGCCGTATAGCGTTCCTTCCATTTTTAAATCGTTGACGAAAGGCGCTTTGCCCAAAACGTATTCGCCGGCGCGGTATTTTGGTTCGCGCTTGCCGACTTTCCCGATTTTTTCCGGCGCGGGAATTTCTTTGTTTTCGCGAATCGCCTCCGCGGCGTATTCAATCGAATCGACAATTTTTTTATAGCCGGTGCAACGGCACAAATTACGGTGTATCGCTTTTTCTATTTCGTCGCGCGTCGGTTCCGGATTTTTATCAAGCAAAATTTTTGCGTTCATCACTATTCCGGGCGTGCAAAATCCGCATTGAACGCCGCCTTTTGCCACAAACGCATTTGCAAAAATCCGTTGCTTTTTTTCTTCAATTCCTTCTATGGTCAGAACGCTTCCGCCTTCGATTTTCTTCATCGGCGTAACGCACGAAAGCGTGGATTTTCCGTTAACTTCCACGGTGCACGCGCCGCAAGTCGCTTGTCCGTTGCAGCCGTCTTTAACCGATGTTATGTTTTCAATTTCTCTGAGATATTCAAGTAAGGAAAGTTCCGCATTCCCGTTAAATTCTTTTTCGATTCCGTTAAGATAAAATTTCATAATCGCCTTTCGATAAAATAAAAAAATACCGCGTGAATAAATTTATTTGTTCGCCGTTTGTTTTTCAAATCAAATATACGGAGAAGTTACAATTTTATTGTCAGAATGGTTTTGGTGCCGGTGTTAGAGAACTCGTATCTTAAATTGTCAACCACGTTTTTAATAATGAAAATTCCGCGTCCGCTTTCTTTTAGGATATTTTCGCTCTCGGTCGGGTCGGGTATTTTTGAGAAATCGAAACCTTCGCCTTCGTCGAGAATTGAGATTGTTATTGTTTTTTTGTCTTTCTCGATTAGAAGAAAAATTTTCTTTTTGCTGTCGGATTTGTTGCCGTGTTTTATCGAATTGTAAACCGCTTCCGAAACGCCGAGAATTATTGCATCGAGTCTTTCGGACGGAACAAACTTTTTAATCGCTTTTTTTACTTCGTTTTGAATTTCCGGAACGAGTTTTAATGCGCTTGGATATTCTTTTTCGAATAATATTTCGCCGGCGGAACTCATTTTACGTCTTTAATCAATTTTTCGATTTCGAATATCGTGTTCCGCAATTTTTTTACTTCGTTTTCGAGCTTGAAAATACGGTAGGATTCCAATTTTTCCGCGCCGCCCAAAAGCCAATTCAAATCGCAGCCGATTCTCAAAAATCTGAGCAACGTTTTCGCGCCAGGTTCGCGCCTCCCGCTGATGTATTGTTGCAATTGCTGCGGAGAAATCTCGAGCGCTTTTGCCAATTTGGAAATACTGCCGTAACGCCTTTTGGCGAAAATTCGGATTCTGTCGCCCACGCCGATTTTCAAGTTTACGTCGTCGAACAAGTCGTAAAATTCAAAATGCTCGGTCTCGAAAAGCTCAGGTTCGAATTGGCGAGTTGAAATTATTTCCTTTAGTTTCGAATACAATTCGTCGTCGATTAAATTCTCGTCCCTCAAAAAATAAGCTAGCGTTTTGGGTTTCATTCCCATTTGGTCGGCAAGCCATTCAATGCTTATGCCGTTTGTGTACATCAAATATTTTATTTCTTCTTGCTTTGTCATTTTACATTTGTTTTCGTTAGCAT
>WGAL01000162.1 GCA_015494845.1 Melioribacteraceae bacterium | reverse complement strand
TTATTTTTCCTTATTTATTTCCCCCCAATCATTTCGAGGAATTCATCTTCCGAAATTATTTTAACGCCGAGTTTTTTTGCTTTTTCCAATTTAGAACCGGCTTTTTCGCCGGCGAGTACAAAATCGGTTTTCTTGCTTACCGAACTTACCGCCTTGCCGCCGTATTTTTCAATTAACGCTTTCGCCTCGTCGCGCGTCATCGAAGGAAGCGTTCCGGTAAGAACAAAACTTTTCCCCTCGAAAATATTTGGATTTTCCTCTTGTTTTTCAATCTCGAATTTCAGTCCGTAATTCCGCAATCTTTCGATAATCCGTAAATTCTTTTCGTTTGTAAAGAACCGCTTAACGCTTTTTGCGATGCTTGGGCCAATATTCGGCGCTTGTTCCAACTCTTCCTCGCTTGCGTTCATCAGCGCGTCCAGATTGCCGAAGCGCTTCGCCAAAATCTTCGCTGTGCCGTCGCCCACGTAACGAATTCCCAACGCGTACAAAACTTTTTCGAACGGACGGTTCTTGCTTTCTTCAATTGCGCTCAAAAGATTTTCAACGCTCTTTGAACCGAAGCCTTCAATCTTTTTCAGTTCGTCGGCGTGATTTTTTAATTCATAAATATCCGCGTAATTTTTCAGAAAGCCTAAATCGACAAACAGCGAAACAATCGCTTCGCCAAGTCCTTCAATATCCATCGCTCCGCGCGATGCAAAATGCTCGATGCTTCCTTTTATTTGCGCTGGACATTCCGGATTTTCGCAATAAATTCCCACTTCGTCGTCCGGAAAATAAAGCGGAGAACCGCAAACCGGACAATGCGTCGGCGGTTGCGTCGGCTTGGAATTTGGCTCGCGTTTTTCCGGAAAAACTTTCACCACTTTCGGAATAACGTCGCCGCCTTTTTCGATAAGCGCGTAATCGTTTTCGCGAATGTCTTTTCTTTTTATTTCGTCGTAATTATGCAACGTAGCGCGACTGATAGTCGAGCCCATAAGAAAAACCGGCTCGAGTTCCGCAACCGGCGTTACAACGCCTGTGCGTCCGACTTGCCAAACAATTTTGTTAATTTTTGTGATTGCGCCAACCGCCTTGAATTTATACGAAACCGCCCAACGCGGCGATTTTGCAACCGCGCCGAGTTTTTCTTGCCAAGCGATTGAATTTACTTTTATCACAACGCCGTCAATTTCGTAGTCAAGCGAATTGCGGCGTTCTTCCCAATAAGCGCAATATTCCAACACTTCGTCAATTCCAATGCAAAGTCTGTAATTAGGATTTACCTTAAATCCGAGTTCTTCCAGCATTTTCAAATTTTCGTATTGCGAATGAAATTTCTCTTTTTCGGAGAGCAGATAATAAACGAAAATATCAAGTTTGCGTTGCGCAACAATTCTCGGGTCTTGCAATTTCAGCGTGCCGGAAGCCGAGTTTCGCGGATTGGCAAAAAGTTTTTCGCCGCGTTCGGCTCGCTCGCGGTTGATTCTCTCAAATTCTTTTTTCGACATAAAAACTTCGCCGCGAACATAAATTTCGCTCAAATCGTATTTGTCGATTTTTTTGTAATCAATCGCCAACGGCACGGAGCGAATTGTTTTAATGTTCGGCGTAATATCTTCGCCGGTTATGCCGTCGCCCCTTGTGGAAGCCGTTTCAAGCAATCCGTTTTTGTAGTAAAGCTCGACCGAAAGTCCGTCAATTTTCAACTCGGTAACGTAATCTACTCTCTCGACGCCGAGCGCCTCGCGAACGCGTTTATCAAAAGCGTAAAGTTCTTCGCGATTGTAAGTGTTCGCCAAACTCAACATTGGGAATTTATGTATTACCGGCTTGAACTCTTTCGTTAAATCTGAACCGACTCTTTGCGTAGGCGAATACGGCGTAATAAATTCCGGATTTTCGCGTTCCAATTGTTCTAATCGCTTGTAAAGCATATCGTATTCGTAATCGCTGATTTCCGGCGAGTTCTTGACGTAGTAAAGATAATTGTGTCGCTCGATTTCTTTTCTTAATCGCTCGATTTCTTTTTTTATTTCTTCTTTTGCGGCGTTCATTTTACTTTCGGCATTTTTGTGTAAAAATGAATTTTAATCAATACGAATATACGAAAGTAGATTGATTGATAGGATTCTGAAATTTTTTGATTTACTTTTTATTAATGGGAATGGCGAAAAGATTTAATTTACTTAAAAAATTTTGAATAAACATTATTG
>WGAL01000161.1 GCA_015494845.1 Melioribacteraceae bacterium | reverse complement strand
GCTTCTTCCGCGATTTTTACGGCGTCCTTGCTTCCGTCGATTGAAAAAACCGGAACGTCTATGCTTTTGCCGAGCGTTTTCAATTGGTCAATTGCCGCTGGACGATAAACGTCAGCTGCCGCGAGCAAAACTTTGCGGTTCTTGTTTTTCAAATACCTCGCAAGCTTGCCGGCAAAAGTAGTTTTTCCCGAACCTTGCAATCCGACTAAAAGAATAATTGTAATTCCCGTCGGATTAATATTGAGTTCGCGGTTTTCCCCGCCGAGCAGTTCGGTTAATTCATCGTATATTATTTTCGTAATTAACTGCCCTGGCGTAACGGAAGTTAAAACGTCTTGTCCGAGCGCTTTTGCCTTAACGTCTTCGATAAACTGCTTGGCAACCTTGTAATTTACGTCAGCATCTAAAAGAACGCGTCTGATTTCACGCAGAGTATCCGAAACGTTCTCTTCGGTAATTCTACCTTGTCCGGTAACTTTTTTTAGAGCTTTCTCTAATTTCTGCGTTAAATCTTCAAGCATATCAAGCTAGCCTTGTAATATAATAAAAACCCGTCTTTAATTCAACTTACTCTTCTTTTAGCGCATTCGCTCCCGAAACAATCTCGATAATTTCCTTCGTAATAGAAGCCTGACGTGCTTTATTATAAGTAATTTGTAATTCTCTAATCATTTCGCCAGCGTTTTCGGTCGCCTGATCCATTGCGGTCATTCTGGCGCCGAGTTCTGCGGCATAGGATTCGAGCAAAGCTCTCCAAAGTTGAACGTTCAAGTAACGCGGAATCAAAGTTTTGATTATCGATTCTTTACTCGGTTCGTATATGTAATCTGAACTTTCCTTTTCTTCTTCGCCCGTTTTTTCAAGCGGTAGGATTGGCAAAATTTGACGCACAACCAAGTTTTGTTGCATTACGGATTTAAACTCGTTGGAAATTAAAATCACTTTGTCAAATTCGCCGTTGATGTAACGGTTTGTAATATCCGCCATAAATCTCACGACAAAATCGAATTTCAGATTTGCGAAAATACCAGGATAACTTGCTTCGATTTTGACGTCTCTTTTTGCAAAATAATCTACGCCTTTTTTGCCAATTAAAAAGAGCGAAACCGCTCCGTTTTTTTGATAATCGGCGTATGTGTTGTAAATTTCGTTTTCGGCGGCTTTAATCAAATTGACGTTAAAACTGCCGCACAAACCTCTATCGGCGGTAATTAAAACTATGGCGATTTTCTCTACTTTTTCGCGTTCTTCAAAATGCGGTAAATTTAAATCCTTTGTTATCAACATCAAATCGGATAACACTTCGGAAATTTTTCTTGCGTAAGGGCGGGAACGCATCATATTTTCCTGCGCGCGACGCAAGCGCGATGCGGCAACCATTTTCATTGCGCGCGTAATTTTTTGCGTTCCTTTTACGCCGTTAATTCTCTGCTTTATATCTCGTAATGTCGCCATAGTCGTTTATCTTAATCTTCGCTTCTTTTGAATTTAGCCAAAAATTCTTCGCCGATTTTGTTCAATTGTTCAACCGTTTCGTCCGTAAGAACTTTTTCGGTTCTTATTTTTTCAAAAACGTCTTTGTAATTGATTTCGATGTATTCGAGAACTTCTTTTTCGAAGCGTTTAACGTCTTTAACCGGAATTGTTTCGAGGAAACCTTTCGTTCCGAAATAAATGGAAACGACTTGTTTTTCAACCGGAACCGGCGAGTATTGTCCTTGCTTCAACAATTCGACAAGACGCTCGCCTTTGGCAAGGGTTTTTTGCGTCGCTTCGTCAAGGTCGGAACCGAATTTCGCAAACGCTTCCAATTCGCGGTATTGCGCCAAATCGAGTTTCAAAGTTCCGGCGACTTTCTTCATCGCCTTAATTTGCGCATTACCACCAACGCGGGAAACCGAAATACCAACGTTAATTGCAGGACGCACGCCTGCGTTAAACAAGTTTGGCTCAAGGTAAATCTGACCGTCGGTAATGGAAATTACGTTAGTCGGAATGTAAGCGGAAACGTCGCCTTGTTGCGTTTCGATAATCGGCAATGCGGTTAAACTTCCGCCGCCCAAATCGTCGCTTAATTTCGAGGCGCGTTCCAAAAGTCTTGAGTGCAAATAGAAAACATCGCCTGGATAAGCTTCGCGTCCAGGAGGTCTTCTCAAAAGCAAAGAAAGTTCGCGGTAAGCGACAGCTTGTTTGGACAAATCGTCGTAAACTACAAGCGCGTGTTTTCCGTTATCGCGGAAATATTCGCCCAAGGTCGCTCCGGCGTAAGGCGCAATATATTGTAGCGGTGCAGGTTCCGACGCGGATGCCGAAATTACCGTCGTGTATTCCATCGCGCCGTATTCTTCCAATTTTGCTACAACTTGCGCAACGGTGGAATTTTTCTGTCCGACAGCGACATAAATACAATAAACAGGTTCTACGCCAACGGCTTTCGCTTCTTCCGTGTGCGTATATTTTTGATTGATTATCGCATCCAAAGCAACCGCAGTTTTACCGGTTTGGCGGTCGCCGATAATCAATTCTCTTTGTCCGCGTCCAATCGGAATCATCGCATCGACTGCGGTAATACCGGTTTGCAACGGTTCTTTCACCGGCTGACGCGCAATAACGCCCAACGCTTTTCTTTCGATAGGCATATATTTGGTTTCGCCTTGAATCGGACCTTTTCCGTCGAGCGGAACGCCGAGCGGGTCAACCACGCGTCCGAGCAAGCCGTCGCCTACTGGGAAAGAAGCCAAACGTTTTGTGCGTTTTACCGTGTCGCCTTCTTCAATAAGACTTGTGTCGCCAAAAAGCACACAACCTACGCTGTCTTCTTCAAGGTTGAGAACCATTCCGATAATTCCGTGCGGAAATTCCACAAGCTCGGAAACCATAACTTCCGTCAAACCGTAAACGCGAGCGATACCGTCGCCCACTTGCAATACGGTTCCGACTTCATAAACGTCAACTTCGCTATCGAACCCTGAAAGTTGTTTTCTTAAAATTGCCGAAACTTCTTCTGGTCTTACTTGAGCCATATTTAAACCTTCTTCTTAACTTTCTAATTTGCGATTAAAGTTTCTTTTAATCTTTCCAATTGGCGTTTTACCGAAGCGTCGAACACTTTATCCTTAACTTGCGCAACATATCCGCCAATTATCGATTCGTCCAAAATATTTTTGAACCGGATTTTCTTTCCGGTGTATTCCTCAAATGCTTTTTTAATTTTTTCAACTTGAACTGAGTCAAGTTCAATTACGGATTTTAGAGTTACATCCGCAATATTCTGTCTTTCGTCGTTGATTTCGAGAATTCTGCGCGTAATTTCCGTAAGCAGCTCCACTCTTCCTTTATCAACGACAAAAGCAAGAAATCTCCCAACATCTTCGCCAATGTATTTATCGAAAATAGCCGAAAGAATTTCTTTCTTTTTCTCTTCCGAAATAATCGGCGAAGAAAGCACAACGCGCAATTCGCGCGAACCTTTCAGCGTGGAATAAACGGTTTGAACATCTTCGATAACTTTATCGTAAATGTTCTTCTCTTCCGCCAATTCAATTAGCGCGCGCGCATAACGGGATGAAACGTTGTAACTACTCATATTCTAATTCTTTTTCAATTCGTCGAGATAAGCTTCAACCAATTTCTTTTGTTTTTCCTTATCAAGAGTTTCCTTGATAATTTTTTCAGCCGCGCTTACGGCAATATCCGCAATTTCGGTTCGCAATTGCGCGAACGCTTCTTGTTGTTTGCGTTCAATTGCCTGCTCGGCTTCTTCGATTTTTTTGCGGGCTTGTTCTTCGCTTTCGGCGAGAATTTGCTCTTTGAGTTTTTCGGCGTATTCTCTGCCTTGCTCAACAATCCGCTGAACTTCTTCTTCGGCTTTTGCCAAGCGTTCCTTGTTTTCCTCCAAAATGCGTTCCGCTTCTTTTCTCGCCTCTTCCGCTTTTTCAAGCGATTCTTTTATCGTGCGCTCGCGTTCGTCAAGCGCGGTGAGAATCGGCTTCCAAGCGGTTTTCTTCAAAACGATAAGAAGCAAAACGAAAATAATTACGGTCCAAATTATCAGTCCGGGATTGATATCCAACAAACTGCTTTGCGGACCTTCGCTTTCGGAAAACAATAACGCCGCCATTAAAAGTTTTGGAATCATTTCAATTTCCTTATTTTAGATTGAAGTAACGGGGCTCTTACTTCAACGCCAAAAGAATCGTGATAACCAAGCCGAACAACGAAATACCTTCGATAAGCGCTGCGGCAATAATCATCGAAGTTCTGATATCGTTGGTAGCTTCAGGTTGTCTTCCGGTAGCTTCCATAGCGGAGCTTGCCAATTTCCCGATTCCCAAACCGCCGCCGATAACTACTAATCCGGCTCCGATTCCTGCTGCTAAATATGCCCAATCCATCTAATCCTCCTGTTTCTGATTTTATTTAGTTTAAGCTAATTAATGTTCTTGATGAACCGCCATTCCGATGAACAGCGAAGTTAATATTGTAAAAATATACGCCTGAATAAAGGCGACCAAAATTTCAAGTAAATAAATAAACAACGCAAATCCCACCGAAACCGGCGAGACGTAAAGCGATTTCAAAATAAAAATCAATCCGATTAACGAAAGAATTACCACGTGTCCCGCCGTCATATTCGCAAAAAGACGAATTGCCAACGCGAACGGCTTTGTGAAAATTCCTAAAATTTCAACAATAAACATTACCGGCGTAATCCAACCCGGAATTCCGTGCGGCATCAATCCTTTGAAGTAGCCGAAAAATCCGTGTTTTTTCATTCCTGCGCCTTGAATTGCAATAAAGGAAATAGTAGCAAGCGCGGAAGTAACCGCGATATCGCCGGTTGCCGTGGTTCCGTATGGGAAAAGTCCCAATAAATTAGCCGTTAAAATGAAGAAAAACACGGTTAATAAATAAGGCAAAAATCTTTGGTAACCCTCACCGATTGTCGGTTTTACGACGTCGTCGCGAATAAAAACGACTAAAATTTCAAGCAAATTGTTAAAACCGCTGGGAACAAGCGATTTTTTGTAAGATTTTGCAAGGGAAGTAAAAAAGACAAAAACTATAATTGCGGCAAAAAATAAAAATGCAACGTGATTTGTTATGGAAACGTCTATTCCGAACAGATGAATACGAGGCATCGGGAAAACGCCAAACAAATTGTAATTATCCATCACGTGATGAATAATAAAATCGGAACTTTTTTCCTCCGCCGCCTCAATGGCTTTATCCGCAACGTTAATTACTTCCGCTAAAAGCATTTGTGTTTTTTCTCTTTATTC
>WGAL01000160.1 GCA_015494845.1 Melioribacteraceae bacterium | reverse complement strand
CGTTATTATTTGAAAATTATTTTGCAAATAAGTTAAAAGAACCGAAATAACGACGCCGAGCGCAATTCCCGAAACGGAAATAAATCCGCCTTGAAAAATAAATATTTTGGCAATCTGCGATTTTTTGAATCCGAGCGTGCGCAAAATTCCGATTGTTCTTTTACGGCGCAACACAAGCAAAAACAACGCGCCGATAATATTCATCATCGCGACGAGAACAATTGCGGAAAGCGCAATCGGGATTGGTTTTTTCTGTAATTCCAACCAAACAAAAATGTTTCTGTGAACCGAAAAAATCGAGCGCGGGAAATAAGGATACGGAAGTTTGTCGCGCAATTTTGCGGCGAGCGTTTCTATTTTATTTACTTCGCGCGTTTTAAGAAAAAGATTGAAGCCGCTGAAATTTCCGCCCAACTCGAACAACTTCTGCGCGTCGTCGAACGAAATAAATCCGAACGAAGCGTCGTAATACGGCATCCCGATTTCGAAAATTCCCGAAACTTGAAATTGCATAATATTCGGTGGATTATCTTCGTCGGGGATTTGATCGTTCCTCAAAGCGAACACGGTAATTTTATCGCCATTTTTTACGCCCAGTTTTTCGGCGATTTCTTTTCCGAGAATAATTTTCCCGCGCGACAAATCAAATTTCTCCCCGACGAGAAATTTTTTCAGATTGTTTCCGGTTCGCTTTCCGCCTATTCCCACAATCATCAAACCGTCGCTGTTTTTCCGCGATTTCACAACCGAATATTTTGAGACGAATTTTTCAAGCGAAAGGAAATCTTTGCCGGACGTTTTTTTGATTTCGTTTTCAATTGTTTTATCAGACGTTAAGTTGCCGTTTCCGTATGCGGTAATTTTAATTTCCGCGTCAATCTTTGCGGCGGACGTGAAAATTGTATTTTCAAATCCGTCGAGAATTTGCAACGACAAAATCAAAATCGCGACGCTCACGGCAATTCCAGCAATCGCAATAACCGTAGTTAGCGAAAAAAATTTGCTTTTTTTCGACTTAATAAATCTCGACGCTATGAATAAATTATTTTTCAATTATGAATGTTGAATGTTGAATGAAAACAACCAAGAACCACGCACAAAGAACCAAGAACTTTTTTTAACTACAAATTTAAAGGTATTTCCAAAACAAATTCGCTTCCTTTTCCGAGTTCGCTTTTTACATAAACTTTTCCGCTATGAACAAGCGCAATGTGTTTGACAATCGATAATCCCAAACCGCTTCCGCCAAGTTCGCGACTTCTGCCTTTGTCCACGCGGTAAAATCTTTCGAACAAACGCGCGTGATGTTCTTTCTCAATTCCGCTTCCCCAATCGCGGACGGAAATTTTTGCGACGCCGTTTTCTTTTTTTGCCGTAACCAAAACTTTCGAGTTTTCCGGACTGTATTTTACCGCGTTGTCAATTAAATTAGCCAAAGCGCGCTCGATTAAATTTCCGTTAACGTTTGCAATAATTTCGTCTTCGCAAGCAATTTCGAGATTAATATTTTTACACTCAACCAACTTCGAACAACACTGCGACGCCGCTTCGACAATCGCGCAAATGTTTTCGCTCGTTAGTTCAACTTTATTCTGTTTATCCAATTTCGCAAGTTGCAACAAATCGTCGATTATCGTATTTAGTTGGTCGCTTTTTTTGTTAATAATTTCAAGGAACTTCCGCTTCGTTTCCTCGTCCGCTTGCGGCGTATTCAACAATGTTTCCACGTAACCTTTAATTGCGGTAATCGGCGTTTTCAATTCGTGCGAAACGTTCGCCACAAACTCTTGACGCATTTTATCCAATTGCCTAATGCGGGTGATGTTGTTCATCACGATAATCGTCCCGATTTTTTTGTTTTCCAAATCGAAAAGCGGGTCGGCGTTTACAAGCAAAATTCTTTCCTTTTCGCCGAGAACCGTAATTTCTCTTTCGATATGCTCGTCCGTATTTAGCGAACGCTTAATAAAATCAAGCATTTCGGCGTTTCTGATAACTTCGTAAACGCTTTTGTATTTCAAATCTTGCGGCGAGGAACTAATCGCAAAAAATTTAAGCGCGGCGTTGTTTATTCTGATTATTTCTTCCTTTGCGTTAATCGCGATTACGCCTTCTTTCATGCTCGAAAACATTGCCTCTTGCTCGTTTTTACGAATAGAAATTTTTGCGATGCGCTTGTTCAGTTCTTCCGCCATTTTGTTTAACGCTTCGGCAAGTTCGGCTATTTCTTTCGGACCTTCCGGTTCTAACTTTTGTGAAAAATCGCCTTCGGCAAATCGTTTTGCGCCTTCTTTTATTTTAATTATCGGCTTGCTGATATTTACGGAAATCAAATAACTCAGCGCCACGGCAAGAATAATAACCCACGCAACGACGCGAATTTCGAGAAATTTTTCAATGTGGAAATAAAGCGCCAGAACCGCCACGGCAACAACGATTGACAAAACGGAAAAGAAAATTTTGGTAAAAAGTTTTTCGCCGAAAAATTTGATATTCATCTTACGACTCTGAAAATCTGTAACCAACGCCGCGCACGGTTTCGATGTGTTTTGCGGCGTCGTTCAATTTTTTTCTTAATCCTACAATCAACACGTCCACGGAACGTTCCGTAACCGGATAATTTCCGCCGCGTAAATTATTTACGATTTCGTTTCGCGTAAAAACCTTCCCTTTATTTTTAATTAGAAAACGCAAAATTTCAAATTCGGAAAATGTGAGATTTACCAGTTCGCCGTTAACCTTTACTTCGCGCTTGGAAGGACAAATTTCAATTTCGTTGAATTTTATTT
>WGAL01000159.1 GCA_015494845.1 Melioribacteraceae bacterium | reverse complement strand
TTTTCGTAACTCTTGTAAGTAAATCGGTAATCGGAATAATCTTCTTCCTCCCGCGCAAGTTCGCGAAGTGCGTTTATGCTTTGCGCGTCGGTTCCCAAATCTTCGATAAACTCGCCTGTTTGCGGATTTACGGTGTAAAATTGTCTCCCTTCAAAAACATCAACGTAGCCATAAATTTTATCTTTGTAGTAAAAAAGAAAAGTGTATTCGTCCGATTTCCAAAGCGTTTTTTGTTCGTTTATCGAATACGCGATTAATTCCCGGTGACCTGGCATATCCGGCGAAGCGTATTTGTGAAAGAAAATCACGTCGTTTTTTATCGCCTCGATTCCGACCCAATATTTTTCGTCCGGTTGCATCTCCTTAAAAATTACCTCGCCGGTTTCAAAATCGATGCAATTGAAAAACGCTTCTTTCGATTCCGTTTCGCGCGTTTCCAAAATTATTTTATTCGTGTCTGTGGGAAAAATTCGCCAAACGTTTCTTCCGTCGTTAAATTCGTATCTTTTTCTGATTTCCATAACTATCCCTCTATCGGTTCGAATTTTGCCGTAAAATGTCTTAACATCGGCGCTTCATAAACTATTTTGTATCCTTTGAGCGAATCGCGTTTTTTGTAAACTTCAATTATTACTTCCGCCAGATAATCGATGTGGCTTTGCGTGTAAACTCTGCGCGGAATTGCCAAGCGGACAAGTTCCATCGGCGGAGAAATCAGTTTGCCGGTTGCTTTATCGTATTTCCCAAACATAACGGAACCGATTTCCACCGAGCGCACGCCGCCTTCCAAGTAAAGTTCGCAAACGATTGATTGTCCAGGATATTGATGCGGCGGAATGTGGGGCGCAAAGCGTTTTGCGTCGATATAAATCGCGTGTCCGCCGGGCGGTTCGAGAATCGGTATTCCCGCCTCGCGGATTTTGTTGCCGAGATATTCCGTGCTTTTTATTCTGTAACGCAAATAATTTTCGTCCAAAACTTCTTCCAACCCTTGCGCAATCGCTTCAAGGTCGCGTCCGGCAAGTCCGCCGTAAGTCGGAAAACCCTCCGTAACGATTAAAATATTCCGCGCGTTCATCGCGAGTTGTTCGTCGTTCATCGCGAGAAAACCGCCGATGTTTACTAGCGCGTCTTTCTTCGCGCTCATCGTCGCGCCGTCGGCGTAAGAGAACATTTCTTGCGCAATTTCTTTAACAGATTTGTCCCCGTATCCTTTTTCGCGCAGTTTTATGAAATACGCGTTTTCTGCAAAACGGCAAGCGTCGAGAAACAGCGGAATGCCGTATTTATCGCAAACCGCTCTGACGTCTTTTATGTTTTGCATCGATACCGGTTGCCCGCCGCCGGAATTGTTTGTAACGGTAATCATCACAAGCGGAATATTTTCCGCGCCTTTTTCTATAATGAATTTTTCGAGCGCTTCAACGTCCATATTTCCTTTAAAATCGCCTGGGATTTCAGGATGCTTGCCGAGTTCCGTTAAAAAATCTTCTGCTACGGCTCCGGTAAATTCAATGTTTGCGCGCGTTGTGTCAAAGTGTGTGTTGTTAGGAAAATATTTCCCAGGTCCGCCGAGAATTGAAAAAAGAATTTTTTCCGCCGCTCTTCCTTGGTGCGTGGGAATAATGAATTTTTTTCCGGTAATTTCTTTTACTACTTTCTCGAAACGGAAAAAACTTTTCGAACCGGCGTAAGACTCGTCGCCTTGCATTATTCCCGCCCACTGCAATGCGCTCATCGCCGAAGTTCCGCTGTCGGTAAGCAAATCGATAATTATATCTTCCGATTTTATCATAAAAGGATTGTAACCGGCTTCGACGAGAATTTTCTCGCGTTCTTCTTTCGTCGTAAATTTTATCGGCTCAACCGATTTAATTTTGAAAGGCTCAATTATTGTTTTCATCTCTCAACTCATTTTTTCTGTTTTGAAATACAAAATATAATTTATGTTATGAGTTTTTTAGTCTTTCGATTTCTTTTCTAATTTCGTCAATAATTTCTTTGTTAACAATATCTTTTTTATTGCCTGTTCTTGATGAGAAAATAACAAATACTTTCCCACCATATTTTTTCTCAAATTCTTGAAAACTTTTACTCATTCTCTCCGTAATTTTATAATTACCAAAATTTGCATTTGCGGTAATAGGTTTTATCTGAATTCCAAAAGCCTTGTCTCCTACTTTTCCTATATAATCTATATCTCCTGCGTGATCTAATTCAGGGTCGCTTTCTTCAAATTCTACTTCAGGAAATATTTTAGCAAGGCCATCATTCACCACTGATTTTTCAAGCAAAAATCCGTCAAAAGTTCTTACAATTGTTACCTGATAAATATATTCTTTGCAATCTTCAAGAGTTAAATCTTT
Source organism: Melioribacteraceae bacterium (assembly GCA_015494845.1). Taxonomy (GTDB): domain Bacteria; phylum Bacteroidota; class Ignavibacteria; order Ignavibacteriales; family Melioribacteraceae; genus WGAL01. The sequence goes on along the minus strand of WGAL01000159.1, from coordinate 1,084 downwards.
AAAAGCGGCCGTCCATTCCGGAATTACAACTTCTGTTATTTTTGAATATAACCTTTCACCTAATTCATCTAAAGTTTCTTTGGTAATTTTTACAGGTTCTTTGGTTTTAGTATATGCTTTTTCAAAATAAAAATTTTCCCATTCTTCGAGAGTTTTTGGCTGGCATTCTCGAATAAGAGCCATAACCTCACCGACTTTACTAGGTCTTGTTAATTGGTATGTATTACTTGCATAGTTTAGGACTTTTTCCTTTTTCCCAAAGGATTTGCCAAATTTTTTAATTTCTTTTTTGCCCATTACTCATTTCTCATATATCTTAAAAATTTTTCTTTCGTTCTATATTTGTATGACAAATCAACATCCGCCAATCCATTCTTAATCAAATGCGCATTAAGGAATGTTTTATTTTTTAAATAGACATATGCCAACAAATTGTTTTGTTTATCGTGTTTAACTTCATCAAATCTTAAAAAAACTTTTTGTCCTTTGGTTTTTAGTTTTAGAAATTCGGTTGCTTTTCCGTTTACTTCTTTTTTTTCTTTTATTCCGATTAAACGAACCGTTAAATCGTTATTCAGTTTAATTAATTCGGGACTAATTATTTCTTTTACGGAATAATATTCTTCTCTTTGAGCGGAGCTGTTTTTATCAATTTTGGAACCGAATTGAAGTTTTTTCGGATCAGTTTTCTTATCGAATTTGTGGGGGTCTTTAAAAATGTACGGCAGTTTTTTTATTTCCTCATTAAAATTTATCGTTGGAGTTTCTTCAATAAATTCAAATCTGTTTTGACTGTCATTATCTACATTTAACTTTTTCTTGATAATAGGCAAAAATTCTTTGTTAATTTCATAACCTATAGAATTTCTTCCAAGATTTTTTGCGGCGAGAGATGTTGTTCCGCTTCCCAAAAACGGATCAAGAACCGTATCGCCGACGAATGCGAACATTTTAATCAAACGTCTTGGCAGTTCTTCCGGGAAAACAGCAATGTGTTCGTTTTGTTTTGCCCCTCCAAAATTCCAATGACCCGAAAAATAAGTTTTCCATTCTTCTTTTGTCAATTTGGATTTTTCTTTTATTT
>WGAL01000158.1 GCA_015494845.1 Melioribacteraceae bacterium | reverse complement strand
TTGTCGGTTTTCTTTTGCGAATGCTTTTGAACAATCATCGTGTGAATTGCGGCAACAGCCATAATCCACGGCACAAGCGAAGAATTTTCAACTGGGTCCCAGCCCCACCAGCCGCCCCAGCCAAGCACGCCGTAGGACCAATAACCGCCGAGCATAATTGCGGAACCTAAAACAAGCGCAACGGCTGAAAGCCAAGGCAACGAGTGTTTTACCCAATTTCTGTATTCGTTTCTTAAAAGAGAAGCGACTGCGAACGAAAACGGCACAGCGGACATCGCAAATCCCACAAACAAAAATGGCGGATGAATTTGCATCCAAAAGTTTTGCAAAAGCGGATTCATCCCCGCGCCGTCGATAATAAACGCGTTTTTATCAATTCCGTTTTCTTTTAACAATGCTGCAAGCTCGCGCGTAATCTTAATGAAAAATCCCGAATCGTTTTGGTTCTGAAAAATAAATCTTTGGATAAAAGGCAAACGCAAAAATTTCGGATTAATGTCTTTAATTGGGACGTAACGTTCGCCGCTCCAAATATCGGTGAACGGGTTGTTCAAAAGCGGATTGATTAAAATCAATAAAAACAGTATTGTGAGAATAAAAATCATCATCACCGGCGCTTCAAGGTCGTCGCGCTTGGAAGTGTAATCCATTAAAAACAATCCGATAATTACCGCGAACAACGCCCAAAGCATAATGCTTCCCGCTTGCCCGGCAAAGAAAGATGAAATTAATAATCCGAGCGGCAACGAATTATCGCTGTAACTGTAAACATATTTGAAGTGATACTGGTGAGTTAAAAGCGCGTGCAGTAAGTAAAGCGACGCGGCAAGCACGGAAATTGTCGCCACGTGATAACCGGCTCGCGCAAACTTGACGCTGTTTTCGTAGCCTCGAAACGCGTAATAATACATTATTAAAGAAAATAACGAGGCAAGAAGCGCAAGCGTTAGCAGTATATTGCCAATCATATTTTATCCTTTCTTATCCGCCTTGCGCGGAATTTTCAGCTTCTTGATATTTGGAAGGACATTTAGTTAAAATTTCGCGCGCGTGAAAAGCTCCGTCTTTGTAACGCCCGGTAACGACGACGCTTGTGGCGTGTTCAAAATTATTTGGAATTGTGCCTTTGTAAATCACTTTCATTTCGTCGCCGTTTTGTCCTTTGATGTAAAAAATAAACCGGTTGTTTTTCGAATCGATTACGTAACTTTTTTCTTTATCCCAAGAACCGGTAACGTTCACGATTTTCCCGCTTTGACGTATTTTCTGAAAATCGTCTTCGTATTTAATGCTCGTTTTCGTAAATAAAAACCCGAGCGCAATAAAGAAAATAACGATAATAATTCCGCCGATAATATATTTATTCTTCATCTTCGTCCCTTTCAATTTCTTTTTCGATTTTTTTCAATCTTGACTCAATTGAATTTAAGAACAAAAATATTCCGCCCCAAATGACAAGTAAAATTATAAAAACTATGTAAATAGAATTTTCCGACAAAAACTCTTTCACGATATCTCCTTCCTCGATAATAGTTTTTCCTTAATCACAATTGATTTGTAATTTAATTTCCACATCCAGTAATATAATAAAGTAAATGAAATCAAAGACAGAAAGAAAATCATCAACATATTTCCGTTCATTTTGAAATCGACAATCGGGCCGGCGTTTGTGTCGTCGGCGGAGCCGGGATGCAAACCGCTCATAATCCGCGGCATAATAAAAACAAAAAACGGAACCGTTAAAGCGGCAAAAATTGAATACACGGCGGAAAGGCGGGCGCGTTTTTCTTCGTTTTCAAGAGCCGAACGCAATGCAAACAAAGAACCGTAAATGAGCAAAAGAACGAAAATACTCGTCTCCCGCGGGTCCCAATTCCAAAACGAACCCCAAGTAAATTTAGCCCAAACGGAACCGGTTGCAGTTGCCAAAATTACGAAAACCATTCCAAGCTGCAACGACGAAAGAGCGCGCGCGTCGTAATCCAAATCTTTTGTTCGCAAGTATTGTATTCCGTAATACATTGCCGAAAGAAATGCAATTGACGCAAGCCAAGCAGTCGGCACATGGAAGAAAATTATTTTGGCAAGTTCGCCAAGTCCCGGAATAAAGGGAAATTCATACCAAACGGAAGGCGCTTTAACGATAGGGAATGTGATTCCGGCGAACAGCGAAAATGTCATTAAAAAAATTAATGTGATTTTTAAACCTTTGTTC
>WGAL01000157.1 GCA_015494845.1 Melioribacteraceae bacterium | reverse complement strand
TTTGTCTTGCGCAAAAGCGTTTTGCAGAACCGAAAACATAAACGAAACCGCAAGCAGAACAATTATCTTTTTCATATTTAACTCCGTTCTTTTTTGATAAAAACTTGATTGTTAAAATAATTTCAAATTTATCAGCAAAACAAAATACAAAAAGCGCGGGAAAAAAACTTTGACGGATTTCGCATTTACCGGTTAATCTTAAAATTCGCTCCGTAAAAGCGTTGGTTATTATTTGAGTAAAAATTTTGCAAAAAGGAAAAATTGTTTTGCGCTTTGCCGAATGAGTATTATTTTTTAGAAATCAAACGAGGTAAAATGTTTTTAAATTTTGTTTGGGGTTTTTATGAGTTCAAAATATCGTATTTCCAAAGCTACAACCGTTTTCATTTTGATTGTACTTCTGTTAATGGCGATTAACATTTTCACCGATTATCATCCTATTTACGAATTTGTAAAATATATCGTGAACTTGCATTTATATGCTTTTCTTCCGCTTGCTATTCTTTTGCCTGTTCTGTTTGTCCAATTGGATATTTGGAGGCAAAGGAAAATCGAAAAGGAGAAACTTGAATTGTTCTCGACGACCATTCATACAATGCAAGATTTTACCAACAATCTGTTAAACAGAATGCAACTTGTAATTATGGATTTGGAAGAAACGGATGTAAAGACCGAAATAATAGATGAATTGGAAAAAATCTCGAAAGAAGCAAAAAAACTAACGTCTTACCTTTCCCAAATAAATCCTTTGGAACACGATGTCCGCAACTTGGCGGACAATATAAAAGTATTTTCGCTTTTTGTGAACGAGAAAGTTGATGAAGTGAAGTCGTCTTAAATTTGTAGGGACAACTCGCAAGTTGTCCCTACTTTGATTTATGCTTCACCTTCAAGGCGCTTGCCCCTTGAAGGTAAGAATTTACTAATTGATAATTAAATCTCGAACTTAATTCCTTGCGCAAGAGGCAAAGCGGTTCCGTAATTTATCGTGTTTGTTTGTCTGCGCATATACGCTTTCCACGCGTCGGAGCCGGATTCGCGACCGCCGCCGGTGTGTTTTTCGCCGCCGAACGCTCCGCCGATTTCCGCGCCGGAAGTTCCGATGTTCACGTTCGCGATTCCGCAATCCGAACCTTCCGCCGAAAGGAAAATCTCCGCTTCGCGCAAGTTGTTTGTAAAGATTGCCGATGAAAGCCCTTGCACAACGTCGTTGTGAAGTTCAATCGCGTTGCGAACGTCGCCGGAATATTTAATCAAATAAAGAATCGGCGCAAACGTTTCTTCCTGTACGATTTCGTAATGGTTTTCGGCTTCGCAAATTGCCGGACGAACGTAGCAGCCGGATTCGTAGCCTTCGCCTTCTAAAACTTCGCCGCCGTAAAGAATTTTTCCGCCTTCTTTTTCAAGGCGTTTGAGCGCGTCCTTAAACAAAGCGACCGCGGCTTTGTCGGTTAACGGACCAACATGATTTGATTCGTCGAGCGGATTTCCGATTTTGAGTTTCGAGTAAGCGTCAACAAGCGAATCTTTTACTTTGTCGTAAATGCTTTCGTGGATAATCAAGCGACGCGTGGTTGTGCAACGTTGTCCCGCCGTTCCGACAGCGCCGAAGACAATCGCCGGAATTGCCATTTTCAAATCGGCGTCCGGAGTTAAAATAATTGCGTTGTTTCCGCCCAGTTCGAGAATTGTTTTTCCGAAACGTTTTGCAACGGTTTGCGCCGCGTGGCGACCGATGTCAACCGAGCCGGTAATTGAAACAAGCGGAATTCTCGTATCGTTTAAAAGTTTTTCGCCGACGGTAGAACCTTTTCCAACCACGAGCGAGAACAAACCTTCCGGCAAATCGTTTTCTTTGATAATCGGGGCGAGAATTTTTTGAACAGCAATTGCAGAAAGCGGAACTTTCGAGGAAGGTTTCCACAAGTTCGTATCGCCGGCAACGGTTGCAATCATTGCGTTCCAAGCCCAAACCGCAACCGGAAAGTTGAACGCGGTAATAATTCCTACTATGCCGAGCGGATGATATTGGTCGTACATTCTGTGTTGCGGGCGTTCCGATTGCATTGTAAATCCGTACAATTGGCGTGATTGCCCGACCGCGAAGTCGCAAATGTCAATCATTTCCTGAACTTCGCCCATTCCTTCCTGAACCGATTTTCCCATTTCGTAGGAAACGAGTTTTCCGAGCGGTTCTTTGTACTTGCGCAATTCCAAACCGATTTGACGAACAATCTCGCCGCGTTTCGGCGCGGGAACGGTTCGCCAATATTTGAACGCCTCGACCGATTTCGCAACGATTTTATCGTAATCGTCTTCCGAAACCATATAAACGCTCGCGATGAATTTTCCGTCAACCGGCGAATAAATATTTAGTTCGCCCGCGTCTTCGGTTTTCGTCCATTCCAAACCCGTGGAACCGCCGTAATTTTTATCTTCGATTCCCAAAGTTTTTAAAAATTCGTAATCCATTTTTTATCTCCTTTCTTTAATTGATTTATTTCAAATAATCTTTAAGATATTCGTAATCCGGCGTAAGTTCGCCTTTGTAAACTATTACCGCGCGTTTGATTTCCGGCGGCAAATCTATTTCCACAAAAGATTTTTCATAATCTGCTTTTACAATTCCAGGCACAAACGGCAAAAGCGCTTCGCCGAAAGCGACCGACGAATCTTTCGCAATTTCGGTCGGTAAATTATCGACAGCCAAATTCAGAACGCCTTTTCCTTCAAAGCCGTCAGTAAACTCGTCCGTTTCCGGATCGTAAACATAGCCCGGCACGTCCGGTTCGGTCGCTTTGTAAGTAATTTCAACGCCGCCGTCAATATCGCAACTTATATCCTGAATAAGAACCATGCGCATTTTGTCGAAATTCTCTTTCAAGAATTTTTTCGTTACCAAACGCGGGTAACGCGCATCCCAATAAACCGCGTTTACGAGAACCGACAAATTAACGAGATATTTCTCGAAAATCGGTTCGTATTTTTCCGGGTGATTGTAGTAATCGTTTAACTCGAAAGGTTTGTTTTCGTCTTTCGGTTTTACGAGATGTTCTTCTTTGAAAACAACTTTGAACAAACCTTTTTCTTTTCGCTCAACAATTCCGGCAATTTCGTCAGGTTGGATTTCCTTTGCAGGAAGCAAATCAAAAATTTCCTGCGCGCCGCGCGAAACGTTGCCATAGCCGGAAAATCCGAAAATGTAAGGCGCAAATTCATCAGGCAAATCCGCTTCGTTCAATTCGGACGCGAGTTTTTGCAAATCTTTTTTCGCGAGCGCAACTTCGCCGTATTCGTACGACATTTTTACGTGCAGAAAAGGCGTGTCGTAACCGAAATATTGCAAGCGTTTGCCGAACGCGTGCAATGCGTCAATCATTCCTGCAATGCCAGCGAAGCGTCCGAAAAATACGAGCCGGCGACCCTTGTCGTCTTTAATCGTTTCGTAATCGATTAGCGTCGCTTTCAAATCGAGCAGCTTTTGGAGCATCGGCATATTGTAATCTTGCCCTTTAATCGTGTGAGAAAAGTACATATAAACTTTTTCCGGTTCGAGAAGTTTTACCGGAATTTCTTTCACGGCAAAAATAAAAGGCGCTTCACTAATATTTTCATCTACTTTTGCGCCAGCTTCGCGATACTCGTCGTCCAGAAAAGCGCGTCGCTCAAACGGTTGAACGATGAAATCGATGTTTTCTTTTTCCTTTAAAATTTTAACGTGTTCCGGCGTAAGCGGAACTCTGCGTTCCCAAATGTTTTTGTCTTCTCTTCGTATTCCTACAAGTCTTTTCATTACCGTAATTTCCTCCGTAAAAATGGTTGCAGAAAAAATTAAATTAAGATTAATAATATACTAAACGCGAGTTTAAGAAATTTGTTTTTGGAAGTAATTTTTAGTGACGAGTGATGGAATCTTTACCTTCAAGGCACTTGTCCCTTGAAGGTAAATAAAGGGAGTTACTGCCTCAACCTTGAAGGGATTAGTGCCTTCAAGGTTGTTTCTTTACAAAAATGAATAATACAAGCAAACTCACAACTTCGCGTCTTGCGGTAAAAATGTTATATTGCGAAACTTATTTTAAAATTTTTAGGAGAAAATTATGAGTAGTAATTGGAATTGGGAAATTGAAAACGAAGAGTTTTTGCAAAAGACAATCAAACGCGCGAAAGAAAAAAATATAATTTTACCGACGTTCAATCAGTTAAAACATCCTGAAACAATTCCTGCCGAAATTCAAGAAAAATTAAAAGAAGTTGATTTGCAAGAAGTCAATCCGCTTAATCTTTTCAGAATAAATTGGCAAAACGACCCGGGAAACGGCGGAATAAACGGAATTAATTTTTTGGAAATCCCGAAAGAAATCACCGGCGTAAAAGCGCGAATTATCGGACTTGTCGGAAAGTTTTTTCCGACCGGCGCGCATAAAGTCGGCGCCACTTACGGATGTTTAGCGCCGTATCTTGTAACCGGGAAATTCAATCCCGAATATCACAAAGCGGTTTGGCCTTCCACAGGGAACTATTGCCGAGGCGGCGCGTTCAATTCCGCGTTGCTCGACGTTCACGCGGTTGCGATTTTACCGGAAGAAATGAGTCAGGAAAGATTTGATTGGCTACGAAACATCGGCGCGGAAGTTTATGCAACGCCAGGTTGCGAAAGCAACGTAAAAGAGATTTACGACAAATGCCACGAACTCGAAGCGGAAAGCGACGAGTATTTAATTTTCAACCAATTCGACCAATTCGGAAACGCGATTTGGCACTACGAAATTACCGGCAACGCAATTGAAACTTTGTTTAATCAAATAAAAGAAGGAAAGCAACGACTTTCCGCTTACGTTAGCGCAACCGGTTCTGCCGGAACGATTGCCGCAGGCGATTACTTGCGCAAAGTAAATCCGGAAATCAAAGTAGTTGCGTCCGAAGCGTTGCAATGCCCGACTTTATTGATGAACGGCTTCGGCGGACATAGAATCGAAGGCATCGGCGACAAACACGTGCCGTGGATTCACAATGTTAAAAACACTAACGCCGTTACCGCAATTGACGACGAAGACCCGCTGCGCGTTCTTCGTTTGTTTAACGAGCCGGAAGGACATAAGTTTTTAATTAACGAACTCGGCGTTGACAAAGATTTGGTCTCCAAACTTCCGTATTTGGGAATTTCTTCGGCGAGCAATTTGCTAAGCGCAATAAAAACAGCCAAATTTTTCGAGATGAACGAGAACGACGTTATTTTCACAGTGTTTACGGATTCCGCGGAAATGTATCTTTCCCGCTTGGACGAAATGAACCGCGATTGGGGCGCGTATTCCGAACGTCAAGCCGCAATCGATTGGAATTCCGTGGTTAAAAAACAATCAATCGATTATTACAAAGAATTGACTTACTACGACAAAAAAGCAATTCACAATTTGAAATATTTCACTTGGGTTGAGCAACAAGGAAAAGAAGTAGAGGAATTAAATGCTCAGTGGTACGACGAAAATTATTGGGAAGAACGCTTCTCGATTGTTCCCGTTTGGGATAAATTAATCGAAGAGTTTAATGAGAAGGTTAAGAGTAGTTAATATAACTAACCGTCATATTTGAAAAAGGCTACCAACAAGGTTGCCTTTTTTATTTTTAAATTAATCTTTTCCCATAGGGAAAGAAAGAACGACTTTTATTTCGTTTTCTTTTTCGGAGTCTATTATTATTTTCCCTTTGTTTATTCCTGTCATTTCTTTTACCAACAGCATGCCGAGCCTGACGCTGTTCGTGTCGTGTTCCGTGACATCAAGAGAGAAAGATTCGGAAAATTGTTTGCCTGTTATTTTTTTACCGGTAATTTCGATTATAATATCTATTACGTTTATTTTTGGACGAGGTTCGGCGTAAATTTTTATTTTGTCTCCGGCATTACTCAGTTTCAAGCCGTTGCTTATTATATTTCTTAGAATTATTGCCAAATGGTCTTTATCGCAATAACATTCATAATTCGGATTAACGTCCGCTTCCAGAGCAATTCCCTTTGTTTCCAAACTTTGCTTGAAATAGTTTACAACTTCCTCAATTGTTTCGGCTATTTTGTTATTTGCAGGATTAAATTGTATTCTGCCGGTTTGCAAACGCGCCCAATATAAAAGGTTTTCTACCATTTCAAGTAGTTTGTACGCAGAATCGCGCATTTGAACGATGCCGTTTTTTACTTCCTCGATGTTGTAATCATGATTCAACTCGCCCAGCAGATAATCAGCGTAACTCAGCAAAGAAGAAAAAGGATTTCTCAAATCCTGCGCGATGATGCTCATAAATTTATCTTTTTCTTCGAGGGTTTTGGTTAATTGACGGCTTTGAATGCGGACTTTACGGTTTTGAATGAGAATGATTATCAAAAAGGCAAAAATGAGAAGCAATGAAATTAGAACAGAACTGACAAATAACCGTTTGTTTTTTATGTCTATTTTCAGCTTTAAGTTTTTTTCTTCCAAATCGCGGATTTCGCTTATTTTTTGGAATTCTTCACTGCGTAGGAGCGTTTCTTTTCTGTAATTCGAGTCGCGTAATGCAATAAGTCGCTTAAAATAGAAAGCGGTTTTGTCTATATTACCAATAGTAGAATAAATTTTGTAAAGCTGTTCCAGACTTTTTTCATAGCCGATATGGTAACTCTTTGCCTTTGCCAAGTGATACGCAAGATTTGCGTAATACAGAGCCGAATCGGTTTTTTCTTTTTTGAAATAACAATGGGAAAGCCCGAGATAACATTCGACAATACCTGCGTGAAATTTCGCTTTAATTAAATTACTTAGCGCGTTATAAAATTTTTTTATCGCTATATCATCTTTGTTTTGCAAGCAATCAATTGTCGCAAGGCGTCGTAAAACGGCTCCCAAACCTTTTTCGTTATTATTTTTTGCGACAAAAATTTTGTAACTCTTGAACAAATATTTTTTTGCTTCAGATAATTTATTTTGCTCAAGATAAACCGAGCCTAAATGTAAAAATCCGACAGCCTGTCCTTCCGCTTCGTTTAATTCTTTCCGTATTTTTACAACGTCATTAAAAAATTTTTCCGCCTTCTTATAATCCTTCAAATAATAATAAGCCAAAGCAATCTCAACATCCGCGAAAGCTAAGCCTTCTTTAAAATTGATTTTCTCGAAAATTTTCGCTGCTTTAAAAGCATATTCCAACGCAAGATACAATTGATTTTTATAACCGAAATAACCGCTTATGTTATTGTAAGCATATCCGATCTGAACCGAATCGTTGGCTAAAATGGCGTATCTCAATGCCTGCTTGTATTGAATATACGAAGAATCGTATTCGCTGATATTTCTGTAAAGAACGCCCAAAATATTGTGCGCTTTTGCCAACAGTTTTTTATCTTCGGTTTTTTTGCATGTCTTTAATGCTTTTTGTAAAATATTTTTGCCGTTGTATGGCTTGGAGTTTCTTAAGCTCCATGCGGCTGTTATGGCGTTTTCACATTTTTTTTCAAATTTTTCTTTTGAAGGATTTTCTGACGGATTTTTATCCGGTTTTGTTGCATTAAGTTTGGGTGCAAGTAATAAGCCGAAGACAATTATTAATAAATATAAAAATCCTTTTTTTTGCATATTCTATAAAATAAAAATCCCTTTTATTCAACATAAGGAACGGTAAAGGTAATACGCGTTCCTACATTTTTTTTACTTTCGACAAATATTTTTCCGTCGTGTTTTTCAACCATTTCTTTTACAAGCAACAAACCCAGCCCAGTGCCTTTTTCTCCTGAAGTTCCGGTTTGCGAAATAGTGGAGTTAAACAAGTTAGCGACTTGCTCATGCGTCATTCCGACTCCGGAATCCTCAACGGAAATGTAAATTTTCTTTTCCAGCTTATCCACTTCCGTAAAAACTTTTATAAAATCGCCGAACGAACAGAATTTAATGCTGTTTGAAATTAAATTTCTAAGGATAACTTGTATCATGTCCTTGTCGCAAAAACATTTGTGATTCGGGGTTAGATTAACTTTAAATTCTATACCTTTTATTTTAACGCTTTGCGTAAAATAAGAAAGCACGTCTAAAATAATATCGTTTATTTGATACTCCGCCGGTTTGTATTTCATTTTTCCGGTTTGGGAGCGCGCCCATTGCAAAATATTCTCGGACATTTCCAGCAATTTTTGCGCGGAAAGACGCATATTTTTCAAGGCTGACTTAACCTCGGCTTCATCAAATTCGTATTCAAGCTCGGAGATTAGCATGTCGGCGTAGCCAAGCAAAGAAGAAAAAGGATTTTTCAAATCATGAGCTATAATGCTGAACAATTTATTTTTTTCTTGAACCGCATGTTCAAGTTGTTGGGTTTTGTTTTTAATCTTTCTGTTTTGAAGTAAAAGAATTAAAATGAAACCGATAAAAATTAGTACCAAACTGATTCCTAACAACAGAAGTGTTTTGTGAAATTCAATGTCGCTACGCAATGCGGTATTTTTCTTGAAAATTTCGTTTGCGGTAAAAAGTTTGTGGTATTCTTTGTTTCGTTCATTTGCTTCCAGAAGGTAAAGGGAATCTTTTACGGCTAATAATCTGTCGGCATATCGCGTTAAACCGGTTTTGTCACTCTTGAGAATGCTCAAATCAACAAGATTTGACAACGCTTTTTCATATCCTTTAAAGTATTTCTTTTTCCATGATAATCTTTTCGCTTCCAGAAGATAATTTAAGGCGGCTTTTGTATTTTTTAAACCGATGAACGCTTTACCGAGTTCATTATATGTGTCAATTTTTCCTACAATGAAATTTACTTTCTCGTAAAGTTTAATTGCTTTCAAAAAATTATTAATCGCCTTGTGGTATTTTTTTTCTTTTAGGTCGATTACACCGTAAGCAAAGTACGTATGCGCCAAATATTTTTGAATTTCAACTTTCGCGAATAGCCGGTTCAGTTTATCCAGGATTTTTTTTGCTTTGTTTATTTCGCCTTTTTCTATCAGAGAATATGAATATGAATACCATGCTTTTGCGGTGGAAATCGAATCGCCGATTTCCTGGCGGAGTTTTATGGTTCTTAATAAATAAGAATTTGCCATGTCGTAATTTTCCAAATCTATAAAAAGGCGTCCCAACACTAATAATGAATAAGCTTTCCCTTTGTTATTATTTATTTTATTGAATATTTCATATGCTTTATTTGCATTTTCAAGCGCAAGATGATATTGATGCTGGAATTGAAAATACAGAGCGAGATTGTTATATGAATAAGCTAACTCGACTGAATCCTTGGCAAGTAGGGAAGCGGTAAGCGCTTTCTTAAAATAAAAGTAAGAAGAATCAAACTCGAATAAGTTTCTATAAATAATTCCGGTATAATTATAAGCTAAAGCCAGCATTGCGTTATTGTTTTGTTGTTTGGCAATTGCAATGGCTTCTTTGGAAAGTTTCATTGAGAAATCCGGATTTGATTGCCTGAACTGCCAAGCGGTTTTTAACAAAGATTTGGGAACGTCGCCGGACAAAGTATCCTTTTGTGCAAAGAGATTAACAGGTTTGCTTAACAAAAACAAAACAAAAATTGATATGTGCATTAACGTTATTTTCATTAATCAAATATTAAGTAAATCATAAGACAAATTTCAACAAAATTTTTAAAACGCCTCGCCAATACCGAGGTGGAAGTTAAATGTTTCTCTGAAAATGCTTTTCTTAAAAAACGGACGTCTGTCGTAAGGGTCGTAAAATTTAAATCCGAAGTCAAAACGAATCGGGAAAAAGTCCGTGTAATATCTCAATCCGAAACCTATTGCGACGGCGATGTCGTCCCAACGGAAATCTTTAAAATCAAGCCAAGTGTTGCCGTAGTCCGCAAAAACCGTTCCGCCGAAATCGCCTATTAATTTTTTTCTGTATTCCAGTGAACCTTCCAACAAGGCAAAACCGCCAGGAGTAAAATTTTGCAAAAGAATCGCTTCCAAATCGGTCGGCTTTGATGCGTCAATATTTAACGTCGAGTTAGTGGGCACTAACTCTCTGTTTCTCCAACCGCGAACCGAGTTGCTGCCGCCTGCGTAAAGTCTTTCGTCAAGCGGAATTTCTTCGCGGTTGCCTTTGAACAAATGAATTGCGCCGACTTTAATTTTAAATCCCAAAGTCGAAGTATAGGTTGAAAATTTTTGTAAATAGTAAACGAAATTTACGATTGCTTTTGCGTATTGCGGTCTTTTGAAATCGGAATTAAATAATTTTTTCAAAAGAGCCAGTAAATTATTGCCGTCTTCAAGATGTAGCGAAAGCGAGTATCCTTTTGTCGGAAATCGAAAATCGTTTGTTGTGTTCCTAACGCCGTCGCCGCCGATGTAGAAGTTTTGTCCGCTGCTTTGGAAATTGGTCAAGTCGGTGTTTTTTAACGAATCAAGAGCGTCTTCGCGTTCGCCAGGTGGAAGGTTCGTATTTATGTAATTTTCGAAAAGTCCGTAAACGTAATCTTCCTTGTAATGATAGGTTGAATTTTCAGCTCTGACAAAAGCGGTAAGTCCGTTAAAAAAAACGTATTTCGGCATGGAAAAATCCATTGTCAATCTTACGCCGTAAATTTGCGAATAATATTCGTTGCGCCGGTTTTGTAGCGTGTAATAAGTTTCGAGTTTTGTGTAAATCGGTTTGCCGAATATAAACGGCTGTTCAATTCCGAGACGCAAATCTCCGTAACCGTAAAAAGAGCTGTCGATTGAACCGAGATTGCTAAAAAAGCTTACAGGGTCTTGCAGCGTCGCCGATGCCTGTAAATTAAGTTTGCGAGCTCCGCCGAGAAAATTTCTTCTTGTGTAACCAAGTGAAAAACCGAAGTTGAAAACGTTGTCTTCGTTGTTGGCAATAATTTCAGGCGCAATGTCGTTACGGGGTTTAACCGACGCTTTAACTTTTAACGGAATTGCAAGTTGGAACGAATCGATTTTTCCGATTTGAATCATTGAGGAACTGAATAAATCGGTTCTGTATAACCGCGCTTCCGCTTCGGAAATTTTTGATTTGTTAAACCATTCGTTTTTATGAATGTCAACTATTTCTTTTATTAGATTTTCGTCAACGTAGCTGTATTCGGTTTCGTTTTTTTCTACGGAAACGTCGCTTATTTTGTAGCGTTCTCCCAAATTTAAATTGAATGTAACATCCACGCTATTTTGGGTTGTGTCGATTAAAGCTTTTGTTTTTGCGAAATGCGCCGAGTAAAATCCGTTGTCCTGCAAAATGCTTAAAACGTTTGAGTTGATTTCACGGATAATTCCAGCGGAAAAATACATTGTGCTGTCTATTTTAAATGCGTCGTTAACTTGCGGTTTTAATTTTGGGGGAATTTTGTCAAATCCTATTTTTTTTATTTTTCCGAACCGCGAACGCGGCCCTTCGGAAATGACAAAGGTCAGCTCAACCGCTTCTTCGGTTCTTTTTATTTTATTTTTAATTTTAACCTTAAAAAAACCTTCGGATTTATAATATGAAATCAGGTTTTTGATATCTTTCTCAACAAGGAGCGAATCGAAATAAACAGGCGGGTTTCCAAGCGAAGGACTAAGTTCGAATAAAAACTTGCTAATCGCTCCAGGACTTTCTTTCGAAAAAATTACGCTTTGCAATTGATGGTCAGGAATATTTGAGTTGCCTTCAAAATTTATTGATTCAAGCTCACGCAACCTCAACGTTTGCGGGAATGCGGCGGTAATCGATATTAAAAAAAACAATATGAATAACTTTCTAAACGACAAAATCAATGCGTGATTATAATTTTAGTTCCTATTTGCAAATATGGCGAAATTTCATCCAAATCTTCGTTGGAAAGCGCTATTGAGCCGTTAGTCCAATTAAAAACAAAAGGCAAATTTTTAAGAATGTAATTGACTTTTCCGAATCCGTGAATTGTCAAAGGCGGTCCGAAAATTTTTTTGTCGAACCTAACCTTGCATCCGTATTTTTTTCCGTTCATAATTTTCTTAAAACTTTGTGCATCGATTAATTTTAATTTGAATGCTTTGAGTATCGTTAAACTGTCCGGATAATTAAGCAAAAAAGATTTGTAATATTTTTTATCAGGATAAAAATCGCAAACGGAGAAAATTCCTTTCGGCGTTGTAATATAGTTTTTCCTTGAATCGGCAAGTTTAAAATTGCTTCTGCCGAGATTGATTTTGTATTTTTTTATCAGTTCATCTCCGTTAAAAAGCATCAGAACATTTTCGCTAACTTTTACTATAATTTTAGGATTAATCAACTCGGGAATATTGCGTTCTTTCAAAATTTCGTTTAACGGCTTTTCTCTAATATTTAATATGCTTCCGTAAAGAAGAGTAAATAAGAAAAAAACCACGACCGAAAAAATCAGATATGCAAAATTTTTTAACACAACATTCCGTCGATTATTTAAAAGGGTAAGATAATAAGAAGCGCCGTTCTAAAAAAGAACGGCGCGAAAAGGATTGCTAGTTTTTATTTTTATATTCGGCATCCACAACCGCAATTGCCGTTACGTTTATAATATCGTCCACGCTTGATGCGCGTTGTAAAACGTGAATCGGTTTTTTCATTCCCATCAAAATCGGGCCTATTATTGTCGCTCCGCCGAGGCGTTCCATTAATTTGTAAGCGACGTTGCCAGCGGAAAGGTTCGGGAAAATCAAAACGTTCGCGTTTCCCTTTACGGCGGAAAAATCAAACAGTTCTTTAACCAAGTCCGGATTTAACGCAACGTCGGCTTGCATTTCGCCGTCAACGATTAAACCAGGATTCTCTTCTTTTGCGATTTTAACGGCGCGCTTGATTTTTTCGGTCTCTTCGTTTCTCACGCTTCCGAAGTTGCTGTAAGAAAGCAATGCGACGCGCGGTTCAATGTCGAAGCGTTTCACCATATCGGCTGTTAATTTTGTAATTTGTGCAAGTTCTTCCGCCGTCGGATTAATGTTTACCGTAGTGTCCGCAAAGAAATATACCTTGCGTTGCATAACGACAATTGTCATACCTGCGACAACATCTTGTGATTTTTCCATTCCGATACTTTCGAGCGCAGGACGAATAGTTGAAACGTAATCGGATGTAAAACCGCCCACAAGCGCATCCGCGTAACCGAATTCAACCAGCAACGAACCGAAATAATTGGGTTCTTTTACTCTTTGATATGCTTTTTTTAACGTTACGCCTTTACGTTGGCGATTTTTGTAATAATATTGGGCGAATTCCTCAATGCGTTCGTCTTTTTCGGAAGGGTCGCAAATTTCAAACTCGCCGACCACGTAACCGAGTTTCTTGATTTTTTCTACGATTTTTTCTCTGTTTCCAAGTAAAATCGGACGCGCAATTTTGCCCACGTAAACGCCATGTGCCGCTCGGATAATTGTTTCGTGTTCGCCTTCAGGATAAACTACGCGCTTGGGCGACATTTGCGCTTTGTGAATCATTAAGCGGACGATTTCTTTTGAGTAGCCGAGACGTTCTTTTAATTGTTCAATATATTCGTCCCAATCGTCGATTCTTTTTTGCGCAACGCCGGAACCTATTGCGGCTTTTGCAACTGCTGGAGCGACTTTCCACAATACGCGTGGGTCAAACGGTTTTGGGATAATGTATTCGCGCCCGAACTCAAAATGCTTTCCGCCGTACGCGCGGGAAACAACTTCCGGCACTTTCTCTTTTGCCAAATCTGCAAGCGCCCGAACCGCCGCCATTTTCATTTCTTCGTTGATTGTCGTCGCTCTTACGTCAAGCGCGCCACGGAAGATAAATGGGAAACCGAGCACGTTATTAACCTGGTTCGGATAGTCGCTTCTTCCGGTAGCCATGATTACATCCGGACGAGCATCGACGGCGTCTTCGTACGTAATTTCAGGATCGGGATTTGCCATTGCAAAAATAATAGGCGAATCAGCCATTCCTTTAACCATTTCCTTGCTTACCAAATTTGCTTTGGAAAGTCCGAGAAAAGCGTCTGCACCTTTCATCGCTTCTTCAAGCGATTCGTAAGCATGGTCTTGCGCAAATTGCGCTTTATATTTGTTTAAGTCAGTCCTTCCCTTGTGAATGTGTCCTTTTGAGTCGAACATGGAAATGTTTTCGCGTTTTACGCCTGCGGCAACGTAAAGATTACTGCAAGCAATTCCGGCAGCACCTGCGCCAACTACTACGAGACGCATATCTTCCAACTTTTTCCCGGCAATTTCAGCTGCGTTAATTAAAGCCGCACAAGATATAATTGCTGTGCCGTGTTGGTCGTCGTGAAAAACAGGAATGTTCATTTCTTTTTTTAAACGCTCTTCAATTTCAAAGCATTGGGGAGCTTTAATATCTTCGAGATTAATTCCACCAAAAGTCGGTTCCAATTGCTTAACGGTATTTACAAATTCATCAACATCTGTTGTTTTTACTTCAATATCGAACACGTCGATATCCGCAAATCTTTTAAATAACACGCCTTTCCCTTCCATTACAGGCTTGCCAGCATGTGGCCCGATATTTCCCAACCCAAGGACAGCCGTTCCGTTTGAAATTACGGCAACGAGATTCCCTTTTGTCGTATATTCGTAAACCTTGGAGTCATCTTTTTCAATTTCTAGACAAGGTTCCGCCACGCCAGGCGTATAAGCCATTGAAAGTTCCCTTGACGTAAAACAAGGTTTGGACGGAATGACTTCTATTTTTCCAGGACGTCCTTCGCTGTGATATTTTAGCGCTTCTTCTTTTGTGATTGACATTGTGATGCCTCTAACTTTTTAGTTCAATTATTTTTTTAAATTATGATAT
>WGAL01000156.1 GCA_015494845.1 Melioribacteraceae bacterium | reverse complement strand
TCGCTTGCTTATCTGATAATATTTGTCATTCTTTATTATCTCTATAACAAAGATGTTGTTAAAAAATTTAACGACGGCTTTTTGTTCGGTTTGTTTCTGATTTTGACGTTTACCTTCCGTTTTTTCATTGAAATTTTCAAAGAAAACCAAACCTACTTCGAAGCGTACTTGCCTTTGAATATGGGGCAAATTTTAAGCATTCCTTTTGTGCTTGCCGGCGTTTATTTTATTTACAAATCCCGGAAGATTGAAAAGAAGTGAACGAAAGAGATTTTGTCGAAAAATGGGCTGCCGAAATTTCATCAGATTTGGGCAAGTTTCCGCAAGATTATGTTAATATTACTAACTTCAAAGAAGTTCCTATTAAAGCAAAAGCGTTAAAAATCGGTTCGGAATTTTTTGGCGAGATTGAAATACTAGATAGCGAAGGCAATGTTGTTTATTTGACAAAAAGTTACGCCGAAGCAAAATTTCTTCTTTACGCTTTTCGTTTTTCGAACCGGATTTTTTTACCGAAAGATGATAATTTAATTTCGGAAGCGGTAAAAAAATACGAGAAAAAACTTGACGGATACATCGTTGAAATCAAAATGGATTTCGGCAAGTATTTTTCGGATAGCGCATTATTGCTTGAACTTACAAATAAAATTTTTAGAAAACTTAATTTGCAGAGACATTAACGGTTCTTTTATGGATAAAATAACGGTAGGCGAAAATATTGCGGCTTATTTGAAATCGAGATTTGGCGAGGAATATTTAAGGAAATACGAAGAATATATTAATTCGGATTTTACGCCGTATGTGCGGTTTCCCATTCGCACAGACCACAAAGAGTTGATAAGCCGTTTAGAACAATACGGAATAAAATTAGAGCAAGTAGAGAATATTCCGTACGCTTACCGTGTTTTGGAAGGAAGGGAAAATCTTGGCAAAACTTTGGAATACACAATCGGGAAATATTACATCCAAAGTTTGTCTTCGATGATTCCGCCGATTGTTCTCTCGCCGACTGAAAACGACGTAACGCTCGATTTGGCTTCCGCTCCTGGTTCCAAAACCACGCAACTTTCCGATATGATGAATAACCGCGGAACGCTTTATGCAAACGAGTCGAATTTAAATCGCATAAAAATGCTTGTTCACAATCTCGACAGAATGAATCTTGTGAATCTTGGCGTAATAAAACACCGCGGGGAAAAGTTAAGTAAGATTTTCGAAAATAAATTCACAAAAGTTTTGGTTGATGCGCCGTGTAGCGCGCTGGGAATTTTGCAGAAGAAAAATGAAGTGAGCGGTTGGTGGAAGTTATCGCAAGCGGAAAAATTAGCGGAGTTGCAATTCCGTTTGCTTGTAAGCGCAATCAAAATGGCGAAAGTAGGCGCGGAAATAGTTTACTCTACTTGTACGCTTACGCTTGAAGAAAACGAGTTGGTTGTAAATAAAATTCTGAAAAAATATCCGGTTGAATTAAAAGAAATCAAATTGCCGGTTAAATCTGTTCCAGGATTTACCAAATACGGCGACGAAAAGTTAAATCCGGATTTGGAAAAAACTCACAGAATTATTCCTTGGGAAAATAATTCGGAAGGATTTTTTGTTTGTAAATTTGTTAAAACGGACGAAACCGAACCGATGAGAAAAACGGAATTGCCGAAAAAGAATTTTGATTTTGTTCCGCACAATCATCGCACGGTAAAAAAATATCTTGAAAATATCTCGGAAAGATTCGATATTTGTATGGGTGCTTTCGAGGAGTTTCAATTCTTAATTAAAAAAAACGAAATCTATTTTCTTACCGAAGATTTTCAATATGAAAATCTTGATGCGTTTTTAAGAATTGGTGCGCGTTTTGGGAAAATAGATAAAAATAATATTGCGCATTTACACACTTTAAGCGCGCAAATATTGGGGAACAAACTTAAACGAAATATAGTTGAACTGACCGGCGAAGAATTAAATGAATATCTTCGCGGAGGAACGATAAGAAAAGCGTTTGAGCCATACGGACAAAAAGTTGTTAAATTCGGCGATTATATTATAGGAACGGCTATCGCTTATCAAGACGGATTGAAAAGTCAGTTCCCGCGTTCTTTGCGAACTCATAATATTTTGGAAGTAAATTAGTGATTTGTGTCACAGTGAATTTTTGAATAATAAGTAAATTTATACTATGAAAAAGAATAAATTAAATATCGGTTTAAATCAAACATGGGCTCCTGAAAAAGGAGATTATATTAGAGAAAAATACGAATACGATAAATCCCATGAAG
>WGAL01000155.1 GCA_015494845.1 Melioribacteraceae bacterium | reverse complement strand
GTTTAATATTTTAGTTTTACTTAATTTTTTTCTACTTTCAAATAGCAAGCGTCTTGAAGGTAGATTTTTTTATCGTTTACGCCAAAACTTCATTAGAATATGACAACAAAAACTCTACCGAAATCAAAAAATTTTCTCGGAATTGATAAAAAATACTCATCCTATTCAAACTCCGAAATTGTAATTATTTCCGCGCCGTACGAAAAAACCGTAAGTTATGGAACCGGAACAAAACACGGTCCGAAAGCAATTCTCGAAGCG
Source organism: Melioribacteraceae bacterium (assembly GCA_015494845.1). Classification (GTDB taxonomy): domain Bacteria; phylum Bacteroidota; class Ignavibacteria; order Ignavibacteriales; family Melioribacteraceae; genus WGAL01. The sequence continues at coordinate 2,098 of WGAL01000155.1, read as the reverse complement.
TCGCATTACGTTGAATTTTACGACGAAGAAACTAATCGTGAAATTTGTTTTGAGAAAGGAATTGCAACTTTGCCCCCGCTTTATTTTGGAAAAGAAAGCGCGAAAAAATCTCTCGATAAAATTTACAAGAATGTTAAACAAAATTTGGAGAACGGTAAGTTTGTAGTTACTCTCGGCGGGGAACACACAATATCACAAGCGCCAATTAAAGCGCATTTTGAACATTTCGAAAACCTTTCAATTTTGCAGTTCGATGCTCACTCCGATTTGCGCGATACTTACGAGGGGACGAAATATTCGCACGCATGCGTAATGGCGCGTGTTGCCGAATTTTCAACAAATATTGTTCAAATCGGCATTCGCGCGCAAGATAAATCCGAAGCCGAATTTATTAAGAAAAATAAAATCAAAACATTTTACGCGCATGATATTCATAAATCAAGAAGTTGGATGAAGCAGGCGTTGAAAAACCTAAATGAAAATGTTTACATTACTTTTGACGTAGATGCTTTTGATCCTTCGTTTTTACCGGCAACCGGCACTCCGGAACCTGGCGGTTTGTTTTGGTATGAAACGTTGGATTTTGTTAAACTTGTAGCGAAAGAAAAAAATCTCGTTGGTTTTGACGTTGTTGAACTAGCGCCATCGAAAGCTCATCCGGCCTCCGATTTTATTGCGGCAAAACTTGTTTACAAAATTTTGAATTACGTGTTTGTGTGATTTGGAACACCGATTCTTTCTGGGGAATTTTATATATTCTTTTATTAAAGAGTAAAGCGTATGAAAAAGATTTTATATATAGCGTATATCTTAATTTTACTTATCTCAAAAAATTTCGGTCAAAACAGGAAGATTTACGTTATTGATATAGCCGGAGAAATAAATCCTGGCTTGGTTCCGTATGTAGAAAGAGGAATTGATGAAGCGGAAAACAGCAATGCCGAAGCGATTATTTTTGAAATTAATACTTTCGGGGGAAGAGTTGACGCGGCAACCGAAATTAAAGATTTGATTTTGAACGCAAAAGTTCCAACCGCTGCATTTGTAAATAAACGCGCTATTTCAGCCGGTTCGTTAATAGCGTTATCCGCAAAAAAAGTTGTTATGGCTCCTGGTTCTTCAATTGGCGCGACAACTGTTGTTGATCAAAGCGGTAAAAAACAATCCGAAAAATACCAATCGTATATGCGCTCTGAAATGCGAGCGACTGCCGAGCGGAACGGTCGCCCGAAGAGAATAGCCGAAGCCATGGTTGACGAACGCGTTGTTGTGCCTGGTTTGGTTGATAGCACTCAACTTGTAACGTTAACGGCGCATGAAGCCGTAAAATATGGAATCGCCGATACGGTGTTAAACTCGCTTTACGAAGTTGCTAATTTTATTGGTGTTCACAGTCCGCAATTTGTTAAAGTAAAAGAAAACACAGGTGAAAAAGTTGTACGATTTTTAAATCATCCGATAATTACTTCGCTTTTAATTATGGTTGGAATGATTGGAATGTTTGTCGAGATTAAGACGCCAGGGTGGGGAATTGCAGGAACGCTTTCGATTATCTCTTTTATCTTGTTTTTCGGTTCCGGATTGATTTTAAATATAGTAAGCGCATTGGATATTATTGTTTTTATTGTCGGCGTAATCCTTCTTTTACTTGAAATATTTGTGATTCCGGGTTTCGGAATTACGGGAATTCTGGGAATATTGGCTATTATTTCGAGTTTGTTTTTGGGATTGCTTCCGAACACGGATTTTGTTTCGCAAGAAAGTATTGAAACAGCATTGTGGCAAATGGCAATTTCGCTTGTCTTATCAATAATTTTTACATATTTTTTATTTAAGTTTTTACCAAAAACGCAAATTTGGAATAATTTTATTTTACGTGAAAAAATAAAATCAAATTCCGGTTATTCACAAACTGTAGAAAAAGTTGTCAGTAAAAATTTAATGAACAAAACCGGCGTGGCGTTAACCGATTTACGTCCAGCTGGTATTGCGGAAATAGACAGGAAAAGGGTTGATGTTGTTACGCAAGGGGAATACATTGAAAAAGGAACCAAAGTAGTTGTTGTTAATTATGACGGATTAAAAATTACAGTAAAAT
>WGAL01000154.1 GCA_015494845.1 Melioribacteraceae bacterium | reverse complement strand
TTGTAAAAAAATACGGCGGCGAAGTTTTTCTATCGGAGGGAAGTCCGTTGAATTTTAAAATCACGCACAAAGAAGATTTGCAATTGGCTGAGATTATTCTTTTATCTTTGAATAACGAAAATTAAAATTATCGGGAATTATTATGAAAACCTTTTCCGTAATGCTGATTTTATTTTCTTTTCTTTCCGCAAATATTTATTCGCAAGAAAAACTTACCTCACAAATAAATACTGATATTCATCTTTCTTTTGGAAAGACTTTTGACGGTTCAAATCAAAATAAAGTAGAGCAAAAGGAACGCTCCGTGGCAAAAGCGGCGTTGTTTTCGGCTGTGATTCCTGGCGCAGGGCAGTATTACAACGGCGATTATTGGAAGACCGCTATTTTCGTAGCGGTGGAAATTGCCGCAATTGCAACCGTTCACGTTTACGACAAAAAAGGGGACGACCAAACGGCATTGTTTCACGATTTTGCGCACAAACATTGGAGCGTGCAAAGATATGCGCAGTGGACGTACGACCACTTAACCGAATTAAATCCGAATTTAGATCCTGCGAATTATTCCGATTTGTTTAATTCTGACGGTTCGGTGAATTGGAGCGTATTAAACCAAATGGAAAGCGATATCGGCGGCTATTATTCGCACCAGCTTGCGCCGTTCGGCGACCAGCAATATTACGAAATGATTGGCAAATACACTCAGTTTAACGTCGGTTGGGACGATTTCAGCGGAGGCGATTATCACTACGGCGACCCTGTAACGCAACATTTTTCTTATTATTCTTCGCTTCGCGGCAAGGCGAACGATTACTACAACGTAGCGCGTTGGGGCGTTATTGCAATTGTTACAAATCACATAATTAGCGCGGCGGAAGCGGCTTTTACCGCTCATAAATACAATCGCTCGCTTCATCTCGAAATGGAAGTCGGAAAAGAGACCCTCGGCTACCGCAATGTTTATTATCCGAAATTAAATTTGACGGTGCGGTTCTGAGAAGAATAGCGCGCAGATAAACGCTGATTTTATTATGAGTTTTGGTTTTGTAAATTCAAAGCGGCGTTGATTTTATTTAACAATTCCGCAAGTTGCTCTTTTTTTATTCCGGTGGATTCGTCAAAATTTTCAAGCGCTTTTTCCAAAAATGTTTTTGCCGACGCAAGGTCGTTATTGTTAATTGCTTCATTTGCTTTGTTTACGAAATCGAGGAAAGTGTTTATTCCCAACGGAATATAAATTTTCGTATGTTTTAAATTCCCTGTTTTTTCCAGCCAAATTTCATCAGGCGTTGCGCCCCATTTTTCAATGAATTTTTTTCGATTTTCTTTGAGAATTTCGCGATATTTTTCATCGCCTTCCGCCGTAAAACTTGCCGAACCGTGATGATGAACAAAAACGTCAAGAGCCACTATTGTTTTAAATCCTGCCAATTGCGCGCGTAAACAATAGTCGTCGTCTTCGTAATTTCCCGGCGAGAACCGTTCGTCGAGCGCTCCTATTTTTTTTATTACTTCGCGTTTAATCATTGTAAACAAAAATGCTACTCTCGGGAACTCGAAAAATTCGCCGGATTTTTCCGTTGAAATTTTTGCCATGAATTTTTTCATTTCGTCTTCGTTTTCGTAATCCGCGCTGTTTATTTTCTGCACGCCGCTTACTTTATTGGAAATAACTCCAACGCAACCGATTTCGCTACTTCGCTCAATGTGAAAAATCATTTTATCGAGCCAATTTTCCGGTAAAATTATGTCGTTATTGGCAATAACCACATATTCCCCTTTTGCCGCACGCAATCCTTGATTTATTGCTTTCGGAAAACCGAGATTTTGCGAATTTGTAATTACTTTGACGTTTGAAAAGTTTTTTGCGTAAGTCGCAATTACTTGTTTTGTTTCCGTATCGCTGTTGTTGTCTATTATTATTGTTTCGAGGTTCGAGTAATTCTTCCTGTTCAATGATTCCAACATTTCCCTTGTGTACTTTGCTTGATTGTAAACCGGAACAATTACCGAAACAAGTTTTTGTATAGACGCTTTTTCAGCAACAAATAAATATTGGTAATGTTTTGAACGTTCTTGTAAATTATCTACATTAAAACCTTCTTCTTTGAGCTTTTCAATTAACGAATTCGGAAATTCGTAATTGTCAATTAAGGTGGCGTTTATATCTTTTATTTTGAATCCGTTTTCTTCAATTAATTTTTTTGCCGTATCAATCGTATAAAAACGAAGATGAGTTTTATCCAAAATTCCGGCGTCTTGGTAAGCCCAAGTTCCTTCAATTAGCGCCTTTATTACCGACCAATGCCTAATATTTGGAACGCTTACGATAATTTCTCCGTGCGAAGTTAATTTTTTTGTGATATTTTTCAGAACCGTTTCCGGTGAGACCAAATGTTCCAAAACGTCGGCAAAGATGATTACGTCGAAATAATTATCGGGCAGTTCGTCTATTTTTTCTTCTACCGGGCCGACGAGAACTTTGTCTAACCTTTTCGCCGCTTTTTGAGCCACTTCCGGTACTATTTCAATTCCCCAAATTTCAACGTCATCAATTCCCTCCTTAAGTTTTTTAGACATTGCCCCTGTTGCACAGCCGACATCAAGAATTCTTTTAGCATTCCGGTTTACTAATTTTCTAATTTCTGGACGTTCCATTTCGTAATATTCTGTTTTTTTCTCTTTGGAATAACGGTCCATTTGCTTTAAGACTTCTTGATTGTCGGTGTAAAGTTTGTAGGTCTCAACGTTAAAAACGTCTTTAAAAAACTTATATTTTTCAACAAGATAATCTGGATAATCTTTTTCTTCGTTCCAGCCCAAATGGTAAGCGACTATGTTTTTCGCAAAACCGACTTTCGCCCCGTTCCGTCGAATCCTTTCGCAAGTATCCCAATCAGTTATGTAAGGAAAGTTGAAATATTTTCTTTTTATTACTTGAAAAACGGTTCCGACATTGGAGAGAATAATCTCGTCATTGTATTTTTCTTTTTTGCCAAGATAAACGTCTGCTAATTTTTTCGGTTTGTTTGATGAATCAAGATTTAGAGCAATCAAGCCCATTTCGGGATATTTTCGATGTAGCTCAACTAATCTTTCAAGCCAGCATTTCCCTTTTAAATCCGGAACCAAAATATCCGGGTCGGAAACAATAAACGGGTCGCTTTCGGAAACATCAATTCCCTTCTGGAACGCGCTTGTCCATTCGTTTTGCTTGTTAAAAATAATTTTATCAAAAAGAATTTCCGCTTGTTTCAAATATGTTCTAAATTCTTCGTCGCTTGCATTATCAACAATTATTATTCTGTACGGATAACGCGTTCGTTTAATCAGAGCAT